>NZ_BCVS01000022.1:0-26769 GCF_001591865.1 Lacticaseibacillus pantheris DSM 15945 = JCM 12539 = NBRC 106106 | reverse complement strand
TCACCGTGGAGCGGTCCACAAAGTCGCAGTACCCCACGGCCCCCGTACCGGCCATAACCGCCACGAGGCCCACTTTTGTCGCCAAAAAAATGAAGGGCAACGCCAATTAAGGCGGACCCTTCAACCATGCTGTTTTCTTTCTTGACCGCGCGGGCACCAGTACGGTACGCGCCACGTGACCAAATATTCTGGGGTGTAAAACTACGGTGTGCCTACCCGCTGCAAGCACCCACACCGCTTAGTACCGTTTGGCCGGTTAGGCGCCAGCCGTGACAAGGCGGAACGCCATCCACGGCTTAATGCCCGCCAGCAAGGGTAAATCGGCATTCGTAATCCGGCCAACCACGTTCCGTCGGCCATCATTAGGAAAATCAGTCAGCGCAATCTGCATCTCACCTTTGTAACGCGCATAGCCGTCATTAACCACAATCACGTCACCACGGTGAAAGTCACCCGTAACCGGCCGCGCCGGGATGGCGACTTTGCCGTACTTAATCCGCGTTAGCGTGGAGCGTAACAAGTAGGCTGACGCATCCCCGCGGTACAGGTGCTGTCCATCAATACCATCGAGTACGATGGCCCGCTCGGTCTCCGTCGCGTCCGGGATTAGGTCTACCGTGAGTTGGGGAACGGGTGCGTAGAAACTCGCCGCCGCGGCTTTGAGTTCGTCAACGCTAGCAAAGGCGTTCCCGATAATCACGTCGTCCACCATCCCCGTCAGCAGTAAGTGCTGCACCTGCGTGGCAATCGGCCGGTTGCGGTCGCTTTCCATCGTTGGCAGCCCCTCACTCACCGGCCAGGGACCCAACTGGGCACTCGGCGCGCTCACAAACGCAGCCGTGTGTAAGTTGTGTTGCCGGTACGGCCGTGAATACTGATCAAAGTATTCATCACTCAGTCCTGTGAACGCCTGGGGGTAAAAGTTATGGCAACCCAGCAAGTTATCGGTATCCGGGTGGTAACTCATGATGCTCTCCAGGTAATTCGTCCCGGCGCTCATGTTGATTTCCACCTTCAGACCAAACGGATTGCGGGTCATTTGGGCTTCTTCTTTGCCCGTAAACCCTTCATCCAGCCGGAATCCCCATACACCTAATTCGTGGAAGAAGTCTAAGTGGTCGTAGCTAACGCCCAACTCCTTAAACAACGTGGGGTTGATGTCCACGATGGTCTGGAAACCCAGCTCGTTGGCCGCCGCAATCATGGCGCGAAACTTAACCAAGTTGTCTTCGCCATCATTGCCCGCTAACTGGAGCAACGATGTAAAGATCCGGGTGTAACCCACCTGGTGCGCCTGTTGCAAGTACTCCTTAATTTCGTCCAGACTGCTGTGGTCTGGATACACTGCAATACCTAATTGCCGCATGATACCCAACCTTCCTTTGATTGTCGAGATGCTCCGCTCTGTGTCCTAGTCGAGCTGCTCATGGCATAAACCTACATGTAAGCAGTCCAACCCACCAGGCAAAGCCCGCCTGCTAGGTTGAACCACTTACACTCTGCCTTCTAACCGCATGGCTCCGCTCTGTGTCCTTAGTTCACCCTCGCCTGCTCCTCATACGAGCTCTCGATCTGCTTCGCCATCTTTTTAAACCGCCGTTTGCGCAACCAGCCTAAACAAGTCATCATAAGCCGATTGTTGGCATCAATCCGCTGGCTACTGCCCGACACGTCCTCAGTGTAGTGTAACACCGCGGTGCCAGCATCGGCATCATCAAGCTGGTACGAGACTCGGTACTGATTACGTCCAGTACGTAAGCGGTACGCGTACGCATGATCCTGCCGGTACTCCGTGACTTCCAGACGCCCGACCGCGCCGTTGCCCAGCTTCTTACGGTAGGTAAAGCCCGCCAAATGCTGCGGCTGGGGCCGCTTACCGGTCTGCGTCTCAACGTCGTACAGTACCGATTCAATCAGCCGGTTAAAGAAATATTTAGCGGGTACGCCGAGTTTCAATTCAAGTTCCATTCGTGCTCCCCCTTACTTGGTTACGCGCGCAGTTTTGCTCTGCCCGGCACGCTTAGCCGTCACTTTGCTGAGGCGAATATAGTTGCGGGTACTGATGCCCGTCGCAATCACACCCAGGATTAACCCAAAGATGCGGGGGCCACTGGGTAGCATCTGACTGGCCATAATCATGATCAAACCAACGTTGATACCGACTAAACTGCTCTTCTTTCCGTTACCCATTATGTGGTCCTCCTAATCAATGACTGCTTCTGGCTTCATGCGGTTGGCCGCCTTTACAAACGGCAGGTAAATCAGGAACCCAACGCACATGTTAAATACTTGCAAAATTGGTGCACGCCAGTCGAGTGTCCCCACTAACGCGTTCATGATTGGTGGCATTGACCATACAATCTGCGTCTTAATCGGGCTGACCCATCCGAGCTGCATCACGAAGTAAGCGATGGTCACCATCACCACCGGGGCCAGCAGGAACGGAATAAAGTAAATGGGGTCCAAAACGATTGGCAGACCAAACATCACGGGTTCATTAACGTTAAAGAATCCTGGAGCAATCGCCATCTTGGCAACAGCCCGCTGGTCATCACGCTTGGAGAACATCAGGATAGCAATCAGCAGTAACAACGTACTACCAGCGCCACCGATCCAAGCGTACAAATCAAAGGCGTTGCGGGTCCAGACGTATGGTAGCGCCTTGCCGGCATTGTAAGCCGCCATGTTGCTCAATTGTGCGGTCAGCCAAATACCATCAAGCACCGGTCCCAAAACGTTGGTGCCGTGGATACCGAAGAACCAGAACACCTGAACCAAAATCGTCAAAATCAGAACGGCGCCATAACCTTGGGACAGGTTCAGTAATGGTTCCTGAATAATCTTGGAAATCCATTCAATCACGGTTGTCGTACCCAACTTTGTAAACAGGTACGTAATAATCCCGGTAACGTACAGTGCCGCACTAGCGGGAATAATCCCGGTAAAGGCGTTGGCAATAGCCGGTGGCACGGAGTCTGGCATCGTGATGGTGATGTGCTTCTTCACCAGCCAGATGTAGATGGTCGCCGCGATACCGCCCATAATCATGACGGTAAAGAAACCGGCGGAACCGAAGTACGCGTTAAAGTTAAAGAAGCCCCAGCCGGATACGGTCTTACCCGCAACGGCTGCCCCAGCGGCGGTCAGTGTCTTGGCATCAGCAGCAGACAGCGCCTTGGTCAGCGTCAGGGTGTAGCTTTGTGGCAGGCACATCAGGAAAGTCCCGAGTGTGACAATCCCACCGGTGATTGGTTCCACTTTGTACTGCACGGCCAATTGGTAACCAAACGCAAAGGCGAAGATTAACCCCAGGACGGCCAGAGAACCGGTCCACACCTGCGCATTAATGCCAATCAGCCACTGCATGGAGTTCACAAACCCGGTCCAACCGAACCGGGTAGGAATGTCACGCACCAACGCGTTCAGCACGGACGCAACGGACCCGGCCATCGTGGCAGGCATGATGGCGATAAATGCGTCACGCAAGGCCACCAGCCACCGCACCGAGCCAATCTTCGCCGCGATGGGCACAATATGCTTATTCAACCAATTAATAAACGAATTCATAACAACAAGCCCACTTTCTCCTTGTACGGGTCGCGTACAGAATGTGTACGCAGCACCGCGAATAGAATTGCCTACAAAATCTCTACTGCGTCCCACGAGTGGCACGCGAATAATGAATCAACTGCGCACCCAATCCGGTTGACCACACGCTACCCATGACGCCTCCCTACGCGCATTATTGGTCTATACCGTATTGGTACATACCGATAATAGCGCTTTCATAAAGTCTGTCAACTTGGTACTTTCTCCTAACTACGGGTTTCAATGGGTATCCGCGTAATACAATCAGCCCACCGATAACTGTATCAAATGTGTATAGACCACGGATGCAGTGCTGACCTGCCAACTCACCAATAACTCATTTTTAACCAATAAAAAATATTGTGCTGTTATTTCAATAAAGTGCCTCTGCATCCCCAATGTAAGGCATTCATCCCCAACATCGGCGACAAAACATGACTGAGTTCGGTTGGAGCGTACGGGCAGTTGGTCGGGATGGACGTTGGCTGACCTTGGTGCCCTAGCGGCTCCGGTTGCACGGGTGGTTTCTGCGACCGAAGCTACGTACCTCACGCTCATGCCCGTACCGGGCTACCGCGACTCCAACACAATCCGCCAAGATGAAACACAGCAAAAAAGGAGCCCATTCAGCTCCCTTGCAATACATATTTTGTTAATCAAAGCCAATTAGTGATCGCTGTTATCAACGGCACGGACGTCAAAGTGGACGCCCAACTTCACACTGGCGGCCATGGACACGGCCGCAATCACTCCCAGGACCCCAACGACAAGCGGGGCCACCCAACCGTTCAGTATCACACCGACAACCACCACAATGGCATCCACAATCATTAGGCCAACACCCAGAAAGCCCGCCGCCATACCGCCCGTTTGGTTACGCGCATCAAACTCGCGTGCAAACGGTAGCACCTTTCCTGACATGGTCCGCCCAATTACCAGCAGTATTGCGTAGCTCATGATACTGGTGGCAACGCCGGTCGCCAGGCCTAATAGCCCGCCAAGTAGTGCCGCCACTACGCAGAATAGCAACATGAACGGCAAAAACATCCTGGCGCAAAGAACCTTGAGCGTAGCTAGCAATAGCAACCCGTCGTGGCGGAGCGGTACTCGCTGGAATAAGCGCATTGCCTGTGGTTGATCGGAAAACGCCAGGTTAAATACCGCCGTACCCATCGCAACGTTCAATACCAGCGGCCCGTAACCTACTCCGCGCCGTAGAACGCTCAACCAGTCAACGTTGTGGTTCTGACCAAAGCCCATGAACATGGCCACCACAATAATAATCATGTACGCAAACATGGGGTAAACTCGGAGTTTAAAATCACGCTGATTCCGTAACACCTTCCAACTAAATTCAAAGTAGCTTCGTTCTTCACGCGAACGTGTAAACAAGCTCCCGGTCAGGCGCATATACCAACCGTCTTTGCGTGGCTGGTCACTCGCAGTTTCCAGCTTGGCTAGGTAACGTTCAAAGTCGGCTGCTTTGCTACGGTAAACAACGAATAGCGCGGACGTACTGACAACCGCCAACAACGTCAGCACCCCCGCAACGGCTAACTCGTGCCCGGACAAAAGGATCGTGGGTCCGGCAAACCACGCCGGCACAATCAGGGCGTACACCCAATCGTTAACGTGCGCAAAACCTGCGTAGGTAGTGGCATCCAGCCGTGGAACAATCTGCCCCAGTGCGTAAATACCGATGACCATCGCAATTTGCACGAAGTTAAGTACGTTCTTGAGCCGTTCACCATCAAAGAATCGTAGCACCAACAAGTACACAAAGAGTGCCAACAACAAGGCAAACAGGCCCAGACCTACCGTACCCACCATCAAGCCGATGCAGACTAGCGGCCCCGCTTTGATGAACACAGATACCGCGGCCGGAATGCCCAACGCCACGACATTCATCGTCAAGTAATACCCGACAACCAAAATGCGAGCAACGCTGATGGTCTTCAAATCTACGCCCCGGGCGGCAAAGAGCGTCCGGTCACGCGGATCAAGCATAATTCCGGAATAGTTCGTCAACATCATCAGGAAAATCAGCACGAATAACGTCGTCATGAACACCACGGTACTCAACAACATCGGTACCGGTGAGTATAGCAACACCGCAAAGAACAGACCCACAATCAAATTAATGATGAAGGCGGCGCGCAGCGGATGTTGACCGGGATTTTTTTGCCCCCGTCGAGCCGCATTGGTACTGCGGTCACGGTTGGTAACGGTAAATTTAGTGGCCATGATTAACCGTAACTGGCGGTAATTAACCCCATGGGCGGTTAATGGACGCTCAAAACAATCGAAAAAACGTAGAACTTTGGGTAAAGTATCCTGGGCGGCGGTGGGTTGCTGACGCTTATTCCACGGGATTTTCAGCATCGCTAGTCCCTCCCGTCAGTACGTCCACAAATTCGCGCGCCTTTTCACCGTGCTCCGCGTAGCCAGTCAGGTCATTGAACAACTCCTGCAGATTGTTACTACCCTCCTGTTGCAACTCACTGAACGGCCCATCAGCAACGATTTGGCCCGCGTTTAGTAGCACGATCCGGTCGGACAATTTCTGCACCACGTCCATAATGTGGCTGGAGTAAAAGATGGTCTTGCCCCGATTACGCAACTCCCGCAAAATTTCTTCGACGAGCAACACTGCGTTGGCGTCTAGCCCGTTAAGCGGCTCATCCCAGAACAGGATGTCGGGATTATGAATGAGACTGGCAATAATGAGCACCAGTTGCCTCATCCCCTTTGAATAAGAGACGATACGTCGGTCAATAACATCCCCTAGTCCCACAATCCCAGCCAGTTGTTCCGCTCGCGTAGACGCTAATTCTGCGGTCATGCCGTATAGTTGCCCCACCAACTCGAGGTACTCCCGCGCAGAGAGGGCGTTAAAGACATCGGCACCTTCTGGCACGTACCCAATTCTGCGCTTATACTCACTGTCGCGGGTGCTCACCGGCTGACCAAACAGTTCCACGCTGCCGCCATCCGCCGTCAACAAACCAAGGATAATTTTCACCGTGGTACTTTTTCCGGCCCCGTTTGGACCAATGTAGCCCACAATGGTACCAGGGCTAACCGCAAAATTCACGTCGGTGAGAACTTCTTTGGACCCAAAGTGTTTCTGCAAATGTTTAAGTTCCAAGACATAATCTGCCATTTTTATCCCCCAACCAACCCACTTACCAACCAACAATCAATAACAGTTGTGCGGACGCATCCGCAATCTCGATGCCCACATTATACCTTGCGGGGCAGATGGATGACCACTAGAAGGTCCTTCTAGTGGCTGACTCTGGAAATCTTAGTGGCTCCCGCGGCTAAAGCTACGGGCCTAATGCTCACGCCCGTTCTAGGTCATAGCAATGTCAGCCATCCTAGCAAGGCACCATTGTGAGCAATCTTCTAGATATATCCAGTATTGTATCTACCGTTAAGGTTGCAAAGTCATCCGTCCAATTTTCGTGAACAGTCGTCTCTATCAAATGTTGTCTGTAGTGACCTAGCGGTGGAGGTTGTGGGCGTGGTGTCTGCGACGGCTGTATGCCCATAGTTCTGTTTGAATTATTGCCAGTAGCGCGTTAGCGCGTACTGACAGTTATGAATTACAGAATCAAAGCGGATAGACCGAGTGGTTTTCTCGGGCTAGCGGCTTCGCGGTAGCCCGGAACGGGCGTGAGCGTGAGGCTCACAGCTCCGGTCGCAGACGCCACGCCCACAACCGGAGCCGCTAGGCCACTACAGACAGCCAATAGAACAACTACAGTGACTGCGGAAACGCAAAACAAGGCGTGATTACGTCCAGATAACGTAATTACGCCTTGTTGATAAGCAACACGACTTTGCTAAGCTAGTGGCACATCCACGGCCCAGCCTTCGGGTCCTTTTTCATCGCCAAACTGAATGGCCGTCAGCCGGTTGTACAGCTTCGTGGTGTACGGGCCAACCTCGGTTTCGGAGTAGAACACGTGCTTGTGACCGTGGTGCGTGATGGAGCCAACGGGCGAAATAACGGCCGCGGTCCCCATGGCACCAGCCTCACTGAAGCGGTCCAGGTCGTAGACACTAATCGTGGTTTGTTCCGGCAGCAGGCCGAACTCCTTGGATAGTTCCAGCAACGAAAACTTAGTGATTGATGGCAGAATTGATGGTGACTTAGGGGTTTGGAAGCGGCCATCCTTGGTGATACCAAAGAAGTTCGCCCCACCCAGTTCCTCGATGTTTTCGTGTAACCGGGGGTCCAGGTACACGGCGTCGGAGTAACCACCTTTGTGCGCTAAATCGCCGGGCAACAGGCTGGAGCCATAGTTCCCAGCCACTTTGGCAGCACCAGTACCACCATGGGCGGCACGATCGTAATCACTGGTGACGTACGACGTCGGGGTCAACCCACCTGGGTAGTAGGCACCAACTGGGGTGGCAAAGATTTCAAAGGTATATTCGTCAGCCGGGTGCACGCCCACCATGGGGGTGGTCCCAAAGTAGAACGGCCGCAGGTACAAAGTTGCGCCCGTTCCGTACGGCGGCACAAAGTCCTGGTTGGCCTTCACAACCTGCTTAACGGCATCGACAAACATTTCTTCGGGGATGTGTGGCATCTTCAAACGGTCAGCGGAGGTGTTAATCCGCTTGGCGTTCATATCGGGACGGAACACGTTCACGCCGCCGTCCTCACGCCGGTAAGCCTTCAAGCCTTCAAAGACTTCCTGACCATAATGGAAGGCCTGTGCCGCTTCGTTAACGGCCATGGACGAGTCTTCCTCCAGCCCACCCTGTGACCACTGTCCGTCCTTATAATAGGCCCGGTAACGATACGGTAAATCGTGATAACCAAAACCAAGTTTGTTCCAGTCAAAATCTGATGGTTGTGCTTTTGCCATGAGTATATCCTCCTATTGTCGTTAGGTTGCGCGACGATTGTGACGCTATCACCACAGTTCGCCCGGTACTACATATGTACACGACCCGGACGTATCCGAACCGCGATACTGATTAACTATAGTTGTACCACACTTTTTAAGAGTATGATTAGATTTCTGTAATTCTTAAATCATTTTCTTGGGTGCGCCCAGCCAATTTGAGGAACCGGTAGTACATCCACGAAAAGACTACGGGTACAATCACACCAAAGACGACGAGGATAATGATGCCCTTAGTACTATTTGCGGCTAGCCATAATGGCGCAATCAACGAGTTGAGGCCCAAGCCCGCGATGGCAAAAGGCACCTTCAGGCCAAACACCACCACCGCAAAGACGGAGCAAATGGCCGAAATAAGTAGTGGTCCAGCAGCTAGCACCGGATTTTTAAGTAGGTTACTAAATTGAATCTTCGGAGTCACCAGAGTTTGGGCGATGTTGGCCCCAATGGTGTTCTGGTTGTAGGACATCGCGGTGAAGGAAACGAACGCTACGGTCGTACCAATCAAAGCGGCCCCGGCCGACATTGGATCCAATTGAACGGCCACCGCCAAAGCCGCGGAACTGGCTGGCGTCATCAGGAACAGGAACCAGGCGGCAGAAACCAGTACGGCCCCGAGTACCGGACTAACCTGCATGGTAGCGGCGAGTTCGTCGCTCACCCAGTTCAAAGCAGGCGTGGTAACCGCAGCTAGGCCCAACCCCACAATGGAGCCCAAAAAGCTAACCGCAAACGGTACTAAAACCATATCCAAAGGTGTTTTACCAGTCAGCCACTTGCCCAAACATGCGGCAAAAACGGCGGTTAGTACCGCCGAAACGGGTTGACCAGAAGTGATCACCGTCGCGCCAGCCGCCTCGTTAGCCACCCAACCAGTCGCCGTAACGGCGTGGTGGATGGTGCTCGGGCTAAAGTAAACCGCGTTGGCACCGACCGTTGAAGCAATCATGGTGGCGCCAGTTACCAGGGTGGTGGTCCGAAGCATCATGGCTACGCAGACCCCCAAAGCGGGTGCGAGCAGCATTTGGCCCAGCGTTCCCGCCTTTGCCAATGCGTCCCAGTGGAAAGTGGTCCCCAACATGTTCAACAACAGGCCCATGCCCAAAATGGCCAAAATAGTGTTACCAATACCCTGTGATACGTCGTAAACCCAGTCTTTAATGGTCATCTCAGACTCCGGTTTCTTTGCAACTGCTGCTGCCATGAAAAAGCCCCCTTAGGCGTGCGCCACTGCGGACGCAAAATAGTATTTAGACACCGTTTGCCCCTATGTAAACTGCTACCGGTGTTCTATGAGGAATTATGATAACACGTTAATTTTTGATGTCAACTTTCTAATTCTATTATTAACTGATTATCGAGCTGGCGGTAGCAAAAAGAGCCGGCACACCAAGGTGTACGCGGCTCTAATTTTTTTGAATATTTAATTGGTAAACGTTGGATTAATCGAACAATGGGTGAATTGATTCATTTTTACTAATCAACGTAATGGCCCGGCCAATTAAGTCACCCACGGAAATAACCACCATGTTGTCCAAGTGATCCTCTTCCGGAATGTCAATGGTATCCGTCACCACAATCTTCTTAAGGCCTAATGGTGCGAGTCGCTCACTGGCCCCCGCGGACAGCACGGCATGCGTGGCGCACGCGTAAATGTCCGTCACCCCGTTCGCGCGGAGTGCTTCCACTGACTCCGCAATACGGGAACCAGTATCAATCATGTCATCCACGATGATGGCCGTTTTACCCTCAACGTCACCAATCACACCGACGTTTTCGTCGCCAGGACGACTATCAACAATCGCCAACGGTGCGTCGAGGTGTTCCGCCATCTTGCGGGCTAGCTTGGTACCCGAATGGTCCGGCGCGATGGCCACCACGTTCTGGTTAACCCCACTCTCGACAAAGTAGTTAGCCAATAGCCCCAGAGCGTTGAGGTGATCAACCGGAATATCGAAGAATCCTTGCACCTGGTCGGCGTGCAGATCCACGGCAATCACGCGGGCGGCACCATCAAGTTCGAGCATGTTGGCGACTAACTTAGCCGTGATTGGTTCACGTGACCGGGCTTTCCGGTCGGCCCGAGCGTACCCATAGTACGGCACCACCACGTTAATTTGGTGTGCACTGGCACGACGTAGGGCGTCAATCATGATGAGCAGCGCCATCAAGTTCTCGTTGACCGGATCGGAAACGGATTGGATAACGTATACGTCAGCACCACGTACACTTTCTTCCAAATCAATTTGAATCTCACCATCCGCAAAGTGCTTAACGCTCGCACTAGACAACGGCACGCCCACTGACTGGGAAATCTTTTCAGCAAGTGGCTCGTTGCTGTTCAGCGCAAACAATTTTAGTTTTGACATAGTTCCTCCGCAAATCCGCTACTATTAACACAACAATTATACACGACTGACGTCCCCGTCACCACCGCCAACTAAGGTATAATGTGGATATCAGTCATCATCAGTGAAAGGACCGGCCATGGTGTTATGAAAACTCGAACAATTGTGGGGCTCAGCGTACCCTTGATTGCAACGGGTGCGCTTGCCGCGACGGCGGAACAGTTTTACCAGTTTGCCTTTAAGCGCATCGATTATATTCCTAATGCCGGCGCAACCATGTTAAAGTACGCGCCAGATTACTACAACGACGTTAACTGGGTGAAGATGCGCCCGGACCTCACCGTGTGGCACCAGCAGGCACCAGATGGTGAACGTCTCAGCGCACTTTGGGTACCCCGGCGTGGCAGCAACAAAGTCGTCGTGATTGGCCATGGTTACAAGGGTACCGGCATCACCATGAGTAACTATGCACGCATGTTCCACCAGATGGGCTTCAACGTATTAATGCCAGACGACCGTGGACACGGAGGCTCCGGTAGTGACTACATCAGCTTTGGTTGGCTAGACCGTCTGGATTATCTGCGCTGGATTGACCAGATCATCGCCCATATGGGGCAGAATGCCGCCATACTACTGTTCGGCACCAGTATGGGCGGCGCCACCGTCAGCCTCGTTAGTGGCGAAAAGCACTTGCAGCCACAGGTGAAGGCGGTCATCGAAGATTGCGGCTATTCCAGTCTGGACGGCGAGTTTGCCTACATCCTCAAAAACGTCTTCCACCTGCCACGCAGACCGATTGTGCCGTTGGCCAGCCTCATCAATTACCGGCGGCTAGGTTATTTCTTCAAAGCAGTGGACGTCTCCGGGGCTCTCAGGCGTAGCCGGTTGCCGTTACTTGTGATTCACGGGGCCGAGGACACTTACGTCCCGACGTTCATGGGTCGCGAAAACTTTGACGCAGCTGGCGGGCCCAAGCAACTATGGCTAGTTCCAGACGCCGGCCATGCGGAAAGTTACTGGGTCAACCCCGACCAGTACCAGAACCACATCGCCAGTTTTCTAGATACGCACTTCCGTTACTAATAATTTCCCGGGAAATATTCGTTCAACTTTAGGAGGCAAAAGATGCAAACCGCAAAATTTCGTTGGTCCTGGCACTGGTTAGGGCGACAAACGCTAGCAGTACTATTAATGGCAGTCTGCACCGTAGGCCTCTTTTTCTACCAAATGCCCATTCTTTTTGTCAGCCGTTGGCTACGGTCAGCCGTTGGGCCCGATACTGAGCTACGGCTAATCCACACCTACGACTGGTGGCTCGCACTACTCACCATTACGGCGGCCGCCATCCAAATGGTGATACTAATTTGGTTATATCGGCGCCAGTTACGGCGCAATAACCCGCTACAAATCCAGCGCCGTCGCTTTCACGTTGAGAGTCTATTCTTCCTGGTGACGATGTATGCCATCATTCTGTGCGCCAACGTGACTTACAACAGCCTCACCCACAACACGGCCGCCCACAATCAGCAGGTGATTACCTCCAGTTTCAGTTACATGCCCTGGACCTACTTTGTCATGATTGCAGTACTCGCACCAATTCTGGAGGAACTCACCTTCCGCGGAATCTTCATGAACCTGTTCTGGCGACGCAACAACCGTTTGAATAACATCGCCGCTTGTGTCACCAGTGCCCTACTCTTCGCGTTCATGCACGAGCAGCACGCGTCCATTGCCTACCTGTTATACTTTTCACTTGGGTTGGTTTTAGCGGCCACCTATCGCTACCACCACGACATTCGTTACTCGATTGGCCTACACATGTTTAACAATGGTATCCCCGCCCTGTTCATGCTTATCCGTACATTCGTCAGCTAGTGGTTAAGCATCATCATCAGTTAATATTCACCATCGTGAATAAGCGCGCCACAGCAGGCTTGTGAAATACAGACAACGTGTGCATCCCAGACCCAACAAGGGCTGCCGCCGGTATGCTTTTTTATATGCACAATCACAATGGGACTTATATTTGTAATATTTATAGTCCATTTTCTCTGTTATAATTTGCAGTGCGCATTAATACGGGCCAACCACCGCGGAGGACTGGCCATGGGAGGGGTACCATGATTGAACAAACAACTTTAACGAACCGTGTCGCCATTAACAGTAGTACTTTTATCACAATCTCTCCGCAACATACGTATAATCTTGAGGTGTGGGAGTACGCCGATGATGGTACTAAGTTACACCGAATGGGCCGCATGGATTACAAATTCCGTCGTGACACCTTTGCGGGCTTTTTATACCGCCTATTCCCGGATATTGACTTCATTAAAATCCACGCTTTACAAAAGCAGATTAATCCTTTTTTCGATTTTGAAGTTTAAAGTATTTCCCGGGAAATAATACCCAACATAGGCTCCATTTGTAGAGAGCAAAAGAGTGTGGACCACAATGTGGTTAGCTCCCGAGCACTAACGTAATAATGCCGATATTCCCGAACTTAGGAATATCGGCATTATTGTGTTAGGCACAGGGAGCTGCATTGTGGTCCACGTTTGTAGGCCGGCTTCTCACCATAACTCCGATCGGTCAGAAGCCGGCCGGCGTCGATATGTGTCGTTTTATCGAGGCCGCTAATTATGAACGGCGCTTTTTTGATCTCTACGCGTTTACGCGCTGTCCTTGCTCAATGTACACCGATAAAATGGCCAAATCGGCAGGGTTAACACCGCTAATTCGTCCGGCCTGCGCTAATGTCGCTGGCTCAACCTGGGTCAATTTCTGTCGCGCTTCGGTAGCCAATCCTGAAATTTGCTCGTAATCAACCCACGCCGGAATCTTCTTTGCTTCCTGACGCCGCAACTTGGCAATGCGCTGTTCGTCCTTTTGGATATACCCCTGATACTTTTCCTGTATTGCCACTTGCTCCAGAACCTGGTGGTCAAGGTCGGGCACCGTAATCAGCTCACGCAGAACGTCGTAGTCAACTTCTGGTCGCCGGAGGAATTCTGCCGCCGTCACGCTGTCCTTAAGTGGCGCAGACCCATGCGCCTCTAGCCAAGCATTAGCAATCGCCGGCTTAATCCGCACTTTGTTAACCCGTTCACGTTCCGCGTTAATGGCATCGCGCTTGGCACAAAAGTGGGCGTAAGCGTCTGCCTTGACCAAACCCAAATCATGGCCCTTATCCGTTAAGCGCAAATCAGCGTTATCGTGCCGTAAAATCAACCGGTACTCTGCCCGACTCGTCAACAGACGGTACGGTTCGTTAGTACCTTTGGTCACCAAGTCGTCAATCATCACGCCAATATAGGCCTCATCACGCCCCAAAATAAACGGTTCGCGTCCTTGTACGCGTAACGCTGCGTTAATGCCGGCCATCAAACCCTGACCCGCAGCCTCCTCGTAGCCACTCGTTCCGTTCATCTGGCCTGCAGTAAACAGGTTCTGCACGCGCTTCGTCTCCAGGTTTGCCCGCAACTGCCATGGCTCAATGATGTCGTACTCAATTGCATAACCAGGGCGCATCAAGCGCGCGTTCTGGAGCCCGGCGACACTGTGAAGCATTTGTAGCTGAACTTCTTCCGGCATGGACGTAGAAAAATCGCCGACGTAGTACTCGTCAGTATCCCGGCCCTCGGGCTCCAAGAATAGCTGGTGGCGCGGCTTGTCGGCAAAGCGGACCACTTTGTCCTCAATTGACGGGCAGTAACGGGGGCCCACACCCTCAATCACTCCCGAGAACATCGGGGCCCGATCGAGATTATCGCGAATAATTTGGTGGGTCTGCGCGTTGGTGTAGGTCATCCAGCATGATAACTGGTCCTTGAGGTAAACGGAGTCGGGCGTACTAAAGCTAAAGTGGTGCGGCTCCTTGTCACCGGGCTGCTCCTCCGTCTGGTCGAAGTCGATGGTGTTGCCATCTACGCGGGGTGGTGTACCAGTCTTAAACCGACGCAGCTTGAAGCCTAATTCCTCCAAGTTTTCTGACAGGTGGATGCTAGGCAACGAGTTGTTGGGACCGCTACTGTACATAAGCTCACCAATAATGATCTTGCCCCGGGAACTGGTGCCCGCCGTCAGCACGACGGCCTGCGCGCGGTACCGGGCACCCGTCGAGGTAACGATGCCCTTGCAGACGCCGTCCTCCACGATGAGGCGCTCAGCCAGCCCCTGGCGCAGAGTCAGGTGAGGTGTCTGCTCAATAGTATGCTTCATCGAACGGTGGTAAGCAGCTTTGTCCGCCTGCGCGCGCAAAGCGCGTACGGCTGGGCCCTTACCCGTATTTAGCATGCGCATCTGGATGTAGGTCTTGTCGATGTTGTGCCCCATCTCTCCACCTAACGCGTCAATTTCCCGGACGACTACACCCTTGGCAGGGCCCCCAACCGACGGGTTGCACGGCATAAATGCCAGCATGTCCAGATTGAGCGTCACCAGGAGGGTTTCTTGCCCCATCCGTGCTGCGGCTAAAGCCGCTTCACAACCGGCATGGCCGGCGCCCACCACGATTACGTCGTAGGTGGCCGCATCAAATTCTCTTACTGCTTTTGGTTCAGTCAAAATTAAATCCTCCCGCTACTTACCTAAGCAAAACTGGCTAAATAAGGTCGTTATCAGTTCATCTGGTGCAGCATCCCCAGTAATTTCACCGAGGTGGTCCCACGCATCCGTAAGGTCCATCTGCACCATGTCCAGTGGCATGTCGTTGTCCAGCCCGCTGATTACGTCACGCAACGATTGCCGCGCCTGACGCAATAATCCCGCTTGGCGTGCATTGGTGACCATCACGTCCGCCTGCCGGTTGGCGATTCCGCCCATAAACATTGAGCTAATCCGGTCGGCCAGGGCGTCCATGCCCGCCGTCGTCACCACCGAGGTGCCCAATACATCAGCTTCCTCAGTCCACGGAGCCAAAGTTGTGGCGTCAAACGCAGTTGGCAGGTCCTGTTTGTTCAACAGAATAATACGGTGCTGTGCCTGTGTGGTGGTCAGCAATTCACGGTCTTCGTCCGTGAGCGGCTGGCTGGCATCCAGGACTAGGAGTACCAGGTCCGCGGCGGCCAAAGCGGCACGGGAACGCTCCACCCCGATTTTTTCAACTTTGTCATCCGTTTCGTGGATGCCCGCGGTATCAACCAAACGTAGCGGTACCCCACGTACGTTCACGTACTCCTCAAGCACATCCCGCGTCGTCCCCGCCACGTCGGTCACAATGGCCTTATCTTCGTGTAATAGGTAGTTCAGTAGGCTGCTCTTACCAACGTTCGGGCGACCCACAATTGCGGTGGCCAACCCGTCACGCATAATCTGGCCCTCGGTGGCGGTTTGTAGCAACTGGTCGATGTCCTTAATCACCATTTCGGCGCACTGGCGCATGGCGTTGGCCGTCATCTGGTCCGTGTCGTACTCGGGGTAGTCAATATTGACCTCTTCCTGGGCGAGTACGTCCAGCACCTTTTGCCTGGTTGCGCGAATTTCGGTTTCCAGTCCGCCTGCGACCTGATGTTCGGCGACGTCCATCGCCCGGTCGGTTTTGGCGCGAATAATATCCATCACACCCTCGGCCTGGGTTAGGTCAATCCGCCCGTTCAGGAAAGCTCGCTTGGTGAATTCACCGGGTTCGGCCATGCGGGGGCCCGTCCCCACGACCAGTTGCAAAACGCGGTTGGTGGCCAAGATGCCACCGTGCGTGTTAATCTCCACTACGTCTTCACACGTGTAGGTTTTAGGTGCGCGCATCACGCTGACCATTACCTCATCAACCACGGCGTGCGTGTCAGGATCGACGATGTGACCGTAGTTAATGGTGTTCGTCGCCACCTGCGTCAAGTCGTGCCCACGAAACAGGGCGTTGACGGTGGTAACCGCTTCGTTACCCGACACACGGATGATGGCAATTGCGCCCTCGCCAGGTGGCGTGGCAATAGCAGCGATGGTATCAAAGGCAGTAACATTCTGACTCATAATAACCCTCCCAATACTTGTACAGCGTAACGAGAACAAAAAAAGCGCCCACCACCCCCATGACTTTGGGGGTGACTAAGCACTTTGACTGCCTCGTCACTTGGCGGAGTCCCGACGAGCGCGGCCCCTACCAATACGTTTTATTTTCTGTCGTTAAATATACTCAATTCGGCCGGCGGTGTCAAAAAGGACTACCGACGCGGTGACACAATCACGGAGCGCTCGTCCCCGCGGCCCTCAGAGCGCGTGTCCACGTGCGGGTTATCACCCAGCGCTTGGTGGATCACTTTGCGTTCAAAGGCGGGCATTGGGTCCAGATAAACCGGCCTCCCTGTCGAAACCACCTCCAGCGCCGTCCGTGCCGCCAATCGTTGCAAAGTTGCGCGGCGCCGCTCGCGGTAATCGCCCACATCCAGGGTAATGATCCACTTACCGCGACTTTGCCGATCGTAGACCGTCTGCGCCAAAAACTGGAGGGAGTTAATCGTCCGACCATGGCGCCCAATCAACGCGGCCTCGTGGTCACTGGACAAATGGAAGACCACGCCACCATGCACCTTCGTGGACTGCACGGTAACCTGCATACCCATATCGGTCCCGACCGCCTGTAGCATTGCACTAATCACGTTGACGGCAGCCTGATTGGCGGCCGCGTGCTTACTAACGGGTGCTTCCGTTGCAGTCGCCGCCGCCTCGTTCATCACCAATTCTTGCTCATCGCGATGACTGGTACTGGCCGGCGCATCATCGGTACGCGCCGCCGACTCTACCGCAGCGGTATGCACCAGGGCCGCCGTGGGTGCTGGCGTTACCGGATCCACCCGCGTAAGTTCAACGATGGCAGGATGCGCGCCCAGGCCAAAGAAGCCGGCTTTGCCTTCCTGAATTACCCGTACCTGCACTTGCTCGCGTGTGACCCCCATGGTGAGGATACCCGTATCAATGGCGGATGCGATATTTTTGCCTTCAAACTGCGGCATAATGTCCTCCCAAAAGTAACGTTAACCAACACAACTAATCTAATACCAACGGGGCCGGTGACAACATTCGCCCCGGCCCCGACCAATAACTTCAAAATTTACGTGGCGCTACTTGTGACCCAGGGCGCGTTTGCGTGCCTTGCGCAACGCCCGCTGACGTTCCTTTTCCGCATTGGCCTTTGCTTCACGTTCACGGGCCAACTTGAATGGATTCTGAATGATAAACGTTTGTACCAGCGAGAACGCGTTGGTGACCACCCAGTAGATGGACACGGCACTAGGCAGGCTGAGCGCCATGATGAAGATAAAGATTGGCATCACGGCCACCATTGCCCAGTTCATACCCGTCCGCACTGGTTGTGCCATCATGGATACCCAACTGGTTAGACCGGTAAAGACGGCTGCCAGAATGGCCATGATGTACAACGGGTCGGGGCTCCCGAGTGACATCCAGAGGAAGCTCCCCACTTTGAGGGCCTGAGTCCGGAAGATTGCCTGGTACAAAGCAAAAAGGAACGGCATTTGGACCAGCATTGGTAGACAACCCATCACGGGGTTCACGCCGGCCTCCGCATACAGCTTCTGGGTTTCATCACGGAGTTTTTCCTGGGTCTCAGGATCCTTCGAGCTGTACTTTTTCTGCAGGGCCTTCATTTGTGGCGCAATTTCGCTCTGCTTGGTCATGTTCTTCGTTGAAATGTAGGACAGTGGGAAAATCAGAATACGAATAATCAACGTAAAGGCGATAATCCCGACACCACTGTTGCCACCGAACAGCTTGGCCAGCCACAGAATGAACTGGGCCGCGTTGTAGATGACGTACCGATCCCAAAAACCGGTACTATGACTCGTTACCGGGCTAGTTGAACAGCCCGCCAGAACTAACACCAAGCCGAGCATGGCCACTACGGCGATGATGCGTTTTGTCTGTTTTCTCACGTGAATTTCCCCCACTATAATATAAGTATTGAAATTATTTGGTGGTGCTATGTGCCGGTGTGTCTAACGCCGTTTGGGGCAACATACCTGCTAATACAAAGGCGTGAATCAAATTACGTTTAGTGCCCGCCATGTCGAGGTGGGCCGCACCCTTGCGCGCAATAATCAGGAAGTCGACCTGATCGGGCAACTGCCCCTTCAGCTCCAGCAAGGTTTGGCGGACGTACCGTTTAATTTGGTTACGCAGGACGGCCCGATGTCCTACCTTCTTACCAACCGAGATACCCACCCGGTAATGCTTGGCATCAGGGCGTTCGATATGATAAATGACAAAGTTGCGGTTGGCCACGGACTGACCATGGTCAAACACATCCTGAAATTCGTCTTCCTTTTTGATGCGGTACGACTTGCGTACACCCATAGGTCCATACCTCCTGTAGCCAATCAACCTGCCAACAGTATACCAGTCACAGCTAGCTTCCAACAATGCTTACCGCAAGTTGACCGACTTTTTTAAAGCGCAGTGCCCTGCTCAACCAACTCCGCATACCATATAAAAATAGGGGCCAGGACACTTACGTCCCCGGTCCCTATTATCAGTACTATTCTGCGGAGCAAATGCCCCAACGAAAGCCTTAAGCCGTTAACTTCTTGCGACCCTTAGCACGGCGACGCGCCAAAACATGGCGGCCGTTCTTAGTACTCATACGCTTCATGAAGCCGTGAACGCGTGCACGGTGACGCTTCTTTGGCTGGAATGTACGTTTAGTAGTCATCAGGGCACCTCCTCGCGTGAACTTTTTATGTTCAGTGCAAATTACAAACTCAAACAAGATAGTATTATACGTGTCCGTCATGGTGCCGTCAAGTATTTTGACTTGAAAACTACCACTGACTTGTTAATAGACCAGCACGGGTTTCTGTAAATATCCCCAAGCAACCGGGTCCAACCAGTACCAAACGACTCAAGCACGTGCAACTTATCAACAGGTTTACGGAATTGCTTTGTCCACCAACCGGCGCGTGCATTGGCTGTGGATAATTCAAAGTCGTTGTTCCTGTTGATCAACTTATACCACATTTGTCAACAATTGCCCCGGGAATGCACAGGGTGTTTAAAGATTATCCACCGTTCCGGCATTGCCTGTGGATTAACCCCGCAAGCGCTGATTTACCAGCCTTGGTTTTCCACAGGCCCCTGGTGAATAAGCTGCTGTCTCCGATGAGTTATCCAGTTATCCCCAAGAAACAGAGATGATTATCCACAGCTTGGTGCATATGTGCTTGCTCGTGCCGGTGGATTGTGTGGACGATTTATTTTTGTGCTTCTCATCTGCTACCTGTGGAAAACTCCTTACGAAACTGCTAAAATATACCAGTCAGCACCAATATCCGACCGGCGTCGTGTTCCATTGACCCACTGCCGTTTTTTTACGGCGATACAGTCCCGATATACGGGCAATTACACATAGTATGCCGTAATCAGCATATAAATACATGAAGAGGGGGAGCTGCCGTGGCCGCACTGGATGAATTATGGTCTTATATTGAAGAACAATTCCATAAAACGATGACACCCATGAGCTACACAACGTGGATTGAACAGGCCACTCCACGTAGCCTTGAGAACAACGTTTTTGAAGTTCAGGTTAACGACTCGCTACACAAGGAGTACTGGGACAAAAACCTGGTCACTAAGGTGATTGAGTTTGCGTACGCTTATAACGGTATCGAAATTAATCCGCACATCTCCATCCGCTCCGATCAGGACCAGGACCCAGTCGTTAGCGCCAGCGAGGCCGCGGTTCGTGCAGAAATCCCGCGTGGTGACGACCGTTTGAATAGCCGCTACACCTTTGAAAACTTCATTATTGGTAAGGGCAACCAGATGGCCCATGCCGCTGCACTGGCCGTGTCGGAAGATCCAGGAACCCTGTATAACCCACTGTTTCTCTACGGGGGCGTGGGTTTAGGTAAAACCCACTTGATGCAGGCTATCGGTCACCAGATGCTGGCGACCAACCCGGACATCCTTATTAAGTACGTCACTAGTGAAGATTTCACCAATGACTTCATCAACTCCATTCGTAATAATGACGGCGAACGCTTCCGCAACGAGTACCGCAACGTTGACCTATTAATGGTCGATGACGTGCAATTCTTCGACGCCAAGGTCGGAACGCAGGAAGAGTTCTTCCACACGTTCAACGCCCTCTTTGATAAGAAGAAGCAAATCGTCCTGACGAGCGACCGGCTCCCCAACGAAATTCCCACACTGGAAGAGCGGCTCAGTTCGCGCTTTAAGTGGGGGCTATCGGTCGACATTAACCCGCCTGACCTCGAAACCAGGATTGCCATTCTCCGTAGCAAAGCCGACAACGAAAATATTTCCGCTCCGGATGACGCACTCACGTACATCGCTGGTCAGGTTGATAGCAACGTCCGTGAGCTGGAGGGTGCGTTGCTACGCGTTAAAGCCTTTGCGGCCCTTAAACATGCGGCCATCACTAGCAGTTTAGCCGCCGACGCGTTAAAGAGTCTGACCGTCGCGAAGAAGGACAACGGCCTGTCGATCCGGCAAATTCAGGATTCCGTTGCGCGCTACTACCAGGTGGAGGTATCCGACCTACTCGGCCGTAAGCGCGTTAAACAGATTGTGATGCCCCGTCAAATTGCCATGTACCTCGCGCGTGAAATGACCGACAGTTCGTTACCTAAAATCGGCAAGGAATTTGGCGGTAAGGACCACACAACCGTGATTCACGCGTACGAAAAAATTGAGACCATGCTGAAGACGGATAAGGACCTCAAGAACGAGGTAGCTGATATTCGCAACCAGCTGAAAAATCGTGGTTAACCACAAGGCTGTGGACAAGGAGCGAGTTTAGGCCGAAGTTATCCACATGTGTATACACAAGCAAATTGCCGGCAATATTAGCACCACCGTCCATTTGCACAGCATTCACAGCACCTACTGCTTTTACTACTTTTTTTACTTAATAATATATATATATACGCTGCACGCTACCCGGGCACTAGGGAGGATTGAACATGAAATTCACCATCAACCGCAACAGCTTCATCCGAACGTTTAATGACGTTAGTCGCGCTATTAGTACCAAAACAACCATTCCCGTTTTGACGGGTCTCAAGTTAGTCGCTGAAAGTAACGCGTTAATTCTCACCGGTTCTGACGCCGATATTTCCATTGAATCAACCATCAGCGCCGATGATGAGGACAACGAACTGGCCGTTACTGAACCAGGAGCCATCATCTTGCCAGCTAAATTCTTTGGCGAAATCATCAAGCGCTTGCCGGAAAGCACCATGACGGTCAGTCAGAGTGGGGATTCACTGCAAACAACCATCACTAGTGGTGCCAGCGAATTTACCATTAACGGTTTGGAAGCAGCGACCTACCCACAACTACCAACGATTACAGCGGCACAATCATTGAACCTGCCAGCAGACATTCTGCACCAAGTGATTGCCCAAACGGTCATTGCCGTATCCACGCAGGAAAGCCGGCCGATTCTGACCGGGGTGCACGTGACCATCAGCAACAACCAGCTACTCGCGGTTGCGACCGATTCGCACCGTCTAGCTCAACGTAAAATTGAGTTGGACGGGGAAGTGAGTGATGCGGACTTCGTCATTCCCGGCCGGAGCTTGAATGAACTGGGGCGGATGTTAGCCGACGACGTGAAGACCGTGGAACTACGGATCGCCGAAAATCAGGTGCTCTTCAGCTTTGACCACACGGCCTTCTTCTCCCGGCTGCTGGACGGCAACTATCCGGACACGTCCCGACTCATCCCAACGAGTGCCAACACCACGGTTGAGTTTGATGCACCGGCACTTTTGTCAGCCATCAACCGGGCCAGCCTGTTGTCACACGAAAGTCGCAACAACGTCGTGCGGCTAGCCCTCAGTGTTGCTGACCAGACGGCCACACTGTTTGGTAACTCACCTGAAGTTGGTAACGTGGAGGAACAGCTATCGTTCACCAACCTGCAGGGGGAGGATATCGAAATTTCCTTTAACCCTGACTACATGAAGGTTGCCCTCCAGGGTGTGGGTCAAAGTACCATTGAGGTTGCGTTTACCGCGCCACTCCGACCGTTCACGTTGGTGCCGAGCGAAGATCATGATCACTATGTACAACTGATTACGCCGGTCCGGACCTTCTAAAACAATTTATCAGCTTAATTATCACACGCGACGGTCGCACTTTTAGTGTTGATCGTCGCGTTTTTGATTGGGGCAAAGGGGATAATAGCCCGTCCCCGTGCCCGTCCGTTTGGTCGGAAAAATACGAATGGGGGGTACTCGGTTACTCGTGAAAATTAGTAGTGAAAATAACGTGGGTTCCAGTAAATAGCCGGTACTGGCGTGACACCCTGAAAAATACGCTGGCAAACGCAAATCGCCCTAAAATTCGTTCTCAGGCGTTTTAGGGGGCTGTCGATACCGTATACCATACAAAGTTAATGCGCGATAGCGGCCGTTATATGCCCGGTTTAAGTTGTATACCGTAATGAAAAACGATATACTATATAAGTAAGAAAAACACGATTGCGGCAACTAAGGGCGCTAATGGCCCGTGCTTAAGGGAGTGAAAATGAATGCAGACAATTACAATCAATACGCCGTACGTTACCTTGGGGCAAATGCTCAAAGAGGCGGGAATTATTAGTACTGGCGGCGCGGCCAAGTGGTTCTTAGCTGAAAACACCGTTCAGGTTAACGGTGAGGACGAGAGTCGTCGTGGCCGTAAATTAACCCCTGGCGACACCGTAACTTTGCCTGATGGCGCCATTTTCACCATTGCACAAGCCTAAAGATGTACTTGCAACACCTCACCCTGCGTGATTATCGCAATTACCAGTCAGTCGACACGGACTTTTCGCCGCAAATCAACGTCCTGATTGGGGCCAACGCCCAGGGTAAAACCAATTTGCTGGAGAGCGTGTACGCCCTGGCACTCGCGCGGAGTCACCGGACCAACAACGACCGGGACCTCATCCGTTTTGGCAGTGAATTTGCCCGCGTCGACGGCACCGTTGTCCGGTCAACCGGACCGGTTAAGCTCGGCCTGGTTGTCAGTAAGCAGGGGAAGCGTGCGCGTATTAACGGCCGCGACGCTCCCCGGTTGTCGCAGTACTTGGGTAAACTCAACGTCATCCTCTTTGCTCCTGAAGACCTGAACCTGGTCAAAGGTAGCCCCGCGCTCCGGCGTCGGTTTATCGATATGGAGTTTGGGCAGATGAGCGCGAAGTACCTATACAACCTCGCCCAGTACAAAGTGACGCTGAAACAGCGTAACGCGTACCTCAAGCAACTGAAGTACGGACAGGCGCGGGATACCGTCTACCTGGACGTGTTGACCGAACAACTAGCGCAGTTCGGTGCGGCGGTGGCCGTGGCTCGCGCCGAACTACTAGCTAACATGGGTCAGTTTGCTGGCGTTATCCACCACGACATTACGCGTGGTGGGGAGGAGTTACAGCTGCGGTACGAGACGCAGATTGACGATCAAGCGTTACAGAGCGAAGAAGCCACCACCAAGGATCTACTGGCGCAGTACCAGCAAGCGCGGTCCCGAGAACTCGATCAGGGCACCACGCTGGTGGGACCGCACCGCGACGATATTGAGTTTATCGTCAATGATCGGAACGTAGCGGTTTATGGTAGTCAGGGGCAGCAGCGTACCGCAGCTTTGGCGGTTAAATTAGCTGAAATTGACCTAATGAAGCAGGAGACTGGTGAGTACCCGGTGCTATTACTGGATGATGTCTTGTCGGAACTAGATGATTCACGGCAAACGCACCTGTTGAAAGCCATTCAGGATAAGGTCCAAACATTTTTAACGACCACGAGTCTGGACGGTATTGCCCGGGAAATAATTCAGGCACCCAACGTTTTACGGGTCCAAGCGGGCACCCTCGAAGCCGCTGGTAACGATTAGATACGCGGCATAATTAATTTAAGGCGCAGCAATGTAACGTACTAGGGAGGAATCATAGTGAGCGACAAGGATATTGAGCAGGAAACCAAGGCCGAGCAGGCAGCGGAATATGACGCAAGCCAAATTCAGGTGCTTGACGGTCTGGAGGCCGTTCGTAAGCGTCCTGGGATGTACATTGGCTCCACGAGCAGCCAGGGTTTACACCATCTGGTCTGGGAAATTATTGATAACGGGATTGATGAAGCACTTGCCGGCTTTGCGACCACGATTGACATTACCGTTGAGCCGGATAACTCGGTCACGGTTGTTGACGATGGCCGTGGTATTCCCGTAGACATCGAGAAGAAGACCGGGAAGCCCGCTCTGGAAACTGTTTATACGGTCCTGCACGCCGGTGGTAAATTCGGCGGCGGCGGGTACAAGGTTTCTGGTGGGCTGCACGGGGTGGGTGCGTCCGTCGTGAACGCCCTGTCGACCCACGTGGAAGTTGAGGTCACCCGTGGCGGTAAGCGCTATGGTATCTCCTTCAAGCGCGGCCGGGTGGATAAGCCAATGTATGTAGTTGGTGATGCGCCCGCGGGTGAGCACGGGACCAAGGTCCACTTTGCTCCGGACCCGGATATCTTCACTGAGACTACCGTTTACGACGACAAAGTATTGGTACGGCGTATTCGCGAACTGGCCTTCCTGAACAAGGGATTGCGGTTAACGTTTACGGATAAGCGTGCGGATACCGCCGAGAAGAAGGAATTCCTGTACGAGGGTGGTATTCGCCACTACGTTGAGTATCTGGATGAGGGCCACGAAACGCTGTTGCCCGAGCCAATTTACGTTGAGGGTTCACAGAACGGGATTACGGTTGAAGTGTCGTTGCAGTACACGGATGACTTTAAGACGACGCTCCTCACCTTTGCGAACAACATCCACACCATTGAAGGTGGGACACATGAGTCCGGCTTCAAGGCGGCCCTGACGCGGGTAGTGAACAATTACGCGCGTAAGAGTGGCGTGTTGAAGGAGAGCGATGACGCTCTGGGCGGGGATGATGTCCGCGAAGGGTTGACCGCCGTCGTGTCGATTAAGCACCCGGACCCGCAGTTTGAGGGTCAAACCAAAACTAAGTTGGGTAACTCGGACGCCCGGACGGTCACGGACCGGATGTTCTATGATCACTTCACCAAGTACTTGATGGAGCACCCTACTGAAGCGCGGATGATTGTCGATAAGGCGATGTTAGCCAGCAAGGCCCGGTTAGCGGCAAAGCGGGCGCGGGAAGTTACGCGGCGGAAGAGTGGACTGGAAATTTCGAGCCTACCCGGTAAGTTGGCGGACAACTCCAGCAAGGATCCAGAAATTTCCGAACTGTTTATCGTCGAGGGTGATTCCGCCGGGGGCTCCGCTAAGAGTGGTCGGAGCCGGTTGACGCAGGCCATTTTGCCAATTCGCGGTAAGATTTTGAACGTGGAAAAGGCCAGCATGGAGCGAATTTTAGCGAACGAGGAAATTCGGACGTTATTTACGGCCATGGGGACCGGCTTTGGCGAGGAATTCGACGTGTCCAAGGCGCGGTACCACAAGCTGATTATCATGACGGATGCCGATGTTGACGGGGCGCACATTCGGACGCTGCTATTGACGTTGATTTACCGTTACTTACGGCCGATTTTGGACGCGGGGTACGTGTACATTGCGCAGCCGCCGTTGTACCGGGTACGGCAAGGCAAGATGATGCGGTATATCGATACTGATGAGGAGTTGGATGACGTGTTGGGGCAGTTGCCGCCATCACCGAAGCCAGAGATTCAGCGGTACAAAGGTCTGGGGGAAATGGACGCTTCGCAGTTGTGGGAGACGACGATGGACCCAGAGCGGCGCCGGTTACTGCGGGTATCCGCAGAGGACGCGGCGGATGCAGAAGAGGTTTTTGAAGTGCTGATGGGCGACAAGGTGGAGCCACGGCGGCAGTTTATTGAGGATAATGCGGTTTATGTGGATGCGAAGAATATTGATGCGTAGAGAGAGCGGAGCAGGCCGTTTAGAAGACAGAGCATAAGTAG
>NZ_BCVS01000021.1:0-27076 GCF_001591865.1 Lacticaseibacillus pantheris DSM 15945 = JCM 12539 = NBRC 106106 | reverse complement strand
CCCCACGAAAGCCGCAGCTCACCGGTCCAACCTACGCTGCCACCAACTGCTACTGTAGCAATCTACGGCGTAGGGCACGTAAGCCGCAGTCCCAAAGGCCACCCGCGAGTTCGTAACCACACAACCTTCGCCCTAGCAGTGGTGACCATGGAGCACCCACGAAAGCCGCAGCTCACCGGTCCGGCCTACGCTGCCGCCACTAACTTTGCAAATCAACCCAATGGAAGCAAGTTGCTGAACCGAACAGCGGAAATCATCCCCCAACAGTCCGGCGCCCATGCTATAATGTGCACAGTTACGCAATGATGGAGGCATGATGATGAGTGAACTAATCACCCAGTTTTTTACGTGGACAACCCTAGCAAACATAGTGGACATCCTGGTCGTGTGGTACTTCCTGTACCGCTTGATCATGTTGATCCGTGGTACCAAAGCCGTGCAGCTCTTCCGCGGCATTTTAATCATCGTGATTATCCGACTGATTGCCTGGGGTGCACAACTGCGGGCCGTCTCCTTCATTCTGGACCAAATTATTAGTTGGTCCGTAGTGGCAATCGTCATTATTTTTCAACCAGAAATCCGACGCGGGTTGGAACATCTGGGACGAGGTGGCCTATTCACACACGGAGCTGAAAGCCAGCATGATACCGGCCAAAGGTTGGTCGATCAGTTAGACCAGGCCATCCAGTACATGAGTAAGCGCCGCATCGGGGCGTTGATCACCATCCAAATGAACACTGGCCTAGAGGAATACATCGAAACCGGTATTCCCATCGATGCGGAGGTGAGTGGTGCGCTTCTGATCAACACGTTCATTCCCAACACACCTTTGCACGACGGGGCCGTGATTATTCGCGACAATCGACTCGCGGTGGCCGCCGCGTACCTGCCGCTATCCGAGAGTAACGCTATTCCTAAGAGCCTCGGGACGCGTCATCGTGCTGCCGTTGGTATTAGTGAGGTCACCGACGCCGTGACCGTGGTGGTGTCCGAAGAAACTGGCGGCGTCACCATTACCAACAACTCACACCTCATGATTGATATGTCGCGAGATGATTACATGGCCTTTTTGACGGCGCAACTGGTACCAGCCGAAGACGAGGAGAAGCACAACCCCATCCGCGACTTCATTCTGGGCATTAACCGGAAGGGGGCGGGCAAATGAGCAAGTTTTGGGAAAGCAAGTGGGTTTATCGCCTACTGTCATTCGTGTTGGCCCTAGGCATCTTCTTCTACGTCAACACCAAGCAGGTTAACAATACCCGCCAGACTGGTACGGCCAATAGTTCGCTACTGGCGACCAGGTCAGCGACCGTCAAAGTGCCGTTGCAGCTCAATGCGGATACGACCAAGTACTTCATTACGGGTTACCCGCAGAACGTGAAGGTGCGCGTATCGGGTAGTTCCGCGCTCGTGACTGCGGTCAAGAATACGCAGAACTTTAGGGTAGTAGCGAACCTGAGTAACCTCGGCGTGGGCAAGCATAAGGTTAAATTGACGGAGGAGGGGCTTAACCAAAGCCTTAACTATAAGATCACACCGTCTACCATTAACGTGAATATTCAAAAGCGGGTTAACAAGACGATGCCGATTGAGGTCAAATACAACGCCGACGCTCTGGCTGAGGGCTATGAAGTAGGCACGCCAAAGTTGTCCACTAACTCGGCCCAGGTGTCCGGTTCCCGTTCAGAAATTAAGCGGATTAACAAGGTGGTTGCCACCGTTGCTTTGAGCCATAACACCAAAAAGGACGTTACCCAGAATGTTTCCGTCCAGGCCGTGGATAGCAACGGTAATACGTTGAACGTGGTGGTCTTGCCGGAGTCCGTCAAGGTAACTTTGCCAGTGTCGTTGCCAAGCAAAAAAGTTGACGTGGAGTTCAAGCAAAGTGGCACGGTTGCCAAGGATCGTGTGGTTGCCTTCAAGAGCAACACCGACAGTGTCAGGATTTACGGGAGTCGGTCGGTACTCGCGAAAATCGACAAACTTACTTTGCCAGTAGATGTAAGTGGCGTAACTTCAAGTACAACCAAGACGGTGAACGTCACGGACGCGTACCCCGACCTAGTGGCGGCGGACCCTAACTCGATTAAGGTCAGCCTCAAAGTCACTACGGAGTCGAGCAGCGAGGCCGGGGATGCCAGTTCGTCGTCTAGCGAGAGCTCAAGTGATTCGGCGAGTAGTCAATCAGTAAGCTCCAGCTCATCCAGCAGTAGTGCCAAGTCCAGTAGTAGTGACTCTAGCAGTTCAGATAGTTCATCCAGTAGTAGCGCTAAGTAGTCTAAAAGTAATAAAATGGTAAACGTAGTTCAGCGGTTAAACGCAGAAACGAGGAGAAAGTATGACTAAGTATTTTGGTACTGACGGTGTACGCGGGGTGGCCAACGAGACGCTTACCCCTGAATTGGCCTTTAAGTTAGGACGTGCTGGGGGGTACGTCCTGACTAAGCATCAGGAGGACGGTCAGACACCGTTAGTGCTGGTCGCTCGGGATACCCGTATTTCCGGTCAAATGTTGGCCGACGCCCTGATTGCGGGCCTATTGTCCGTTGGTATTGAGGTGCTGTCGCTGGGCGTGATTACCACGCCTGCGGTCGCTTACCTGATTAAGGTTCAGGGTGCCGCGGCCGGAATTCAAATTTCCGCGTCGCACAATCCTGCTCAGGACAACGGTATCAAGTTCTTTGGGCCAGACGGCTACAAACTGTCTGATGCCACGGAGGACGAAATTGAGGCGTATCTAGACGCCGAGGTTGATACACTACCGCGGCCAAGTGCAAAGGGATTGGGCACGTCCGCGGCTTACCCAGAAGGTATCCAAAAATACACCCAGTTCCTGGAACAAACTGTTAACGAAGACCTGGCGGGGATCAAAGTGGTGCTGGACGGTGCCAATGGGGCAACCAGCGGCATTGTGAGTCGTTTGTTTGGCGACCTCGACGTCGACTTTGAAACAATGGCCACTAACCCGAACGGTATTAACATCAATGACGGTGTCGGTTCAACGCACCCCGAAGCCTTGGCTAAAGCCGTGGTTGAGAAGGGCGCGCAAATTGGCCTGGCTTTCGATGGGGATGGGGACCGGTGCATCGCCGTTGACGAGCAGGGCAACATTATTGACGGCGACAAGATCATGTTTGTGTTGGGTAGCTACATGAAGAGCCAGGGTCGCTTGAAGCAGGACACGATTGTGACGACCGTCATGAGCAACCTGGGGTTGTACAAGGCCATTGAGGCCAACGGCATGCACTCGGTCCAAACGGCCGTGGGTGACCGCCACGTGGTGGAAGAGATGCGTGCACACGGGTACAACATTGGTGGGGAGCAAAGCGGGCACGTCATCCTCTTTGATTACCACAACACCGGGGATGGCATGCTGACGGGGATCCAGTTGCTTTCCGTGATGGCAGCGACGGGTAAGACGCTCTCTGAATTGGCAGCACCAGTGCAGACGTACCCGCAAAAGTTGGTCAACGTACCAGTTAAGGATAAGAACGCGTGGGAACAATACCCCGCTATTACTGATGCCATCAAGGACGTTGAGGACCGCATGGCCGGCGACGGCCGGGTACTAGTCCGTCCTAGTGGTACTGAAAGTTTGCTTCGGGTTATGGCGGAGGCCAAGACCCCCGAACTCGTTAGCGCATACGTTGACGACATCGTGCGGGTGGTCCAGACCGAAATGGGCCTATAATTCCTGTAGCAAAATTAATTTAATTACCAAAGTGGTCTACCTCGGGTGGGCCACTTTTTTTGACGGTTCCCTCTATGTCGGGACCACTTAATCGTAATATTCACAATCAAGGTATACCAATTGCTAAAAATTCGGCGTATACCAATAATCGAGTAGTTGACCTTTAACGGGGCTCCTGCTACTATTTGACGTATCGACCAATCCGGAATCTTATTTGAATTGGGTCTATACCATTAATGAACAGGAGCGTAACAAAATGTGTGGAATTATCGGAGTAGTTGGCGATGTGAATGCAACCAAGGTACTGCTAAAGGGGTTAGAGCGGCTGGAATACCGCGGTTATGATTCGGCCGGTATCTTTGTGCATGACCGTAATAATGGTGGGCAACTAATTAAAGAAGTCGGGCGGATTAAGCGCTTGGAGGCCAAGGTCCCAGCGGAACTGACGGGCACCCTAGGCATTGGTCACACCCGGTGGGCCACGAACGGTAAGCCCACGGTTGCTAACGCACATCCGCACGTTTCTGCGGACGGCCGGTTCTACCTCGTGCATAACGGTGTGCTGCAAAATGCTGCTGAGTTGCGCGCTCAGTACCTTCCGGACGTCCAAATGGCGAGTGATACCGATACGGAAGTTGCCGTGCAGTTAATTGCGCAGTTTGTCATGGCGGGCGCTTCGGTTGTCGAAGCCCTTCAGCACGTGATGCAACTGGTCGACGGCTCTTACGCCTTTGCGCTAGCTGACCGCGATGATGGGGACACGCTGTACGTGGCTAAGAACAAGTCACCATTGTTAATTGGTGTTGGCGATGGCTTTAACGCGGTGGGTAGTGACGCGTTGGCGCTACTGGACCGGACGCACGAATTTATGGAAATACACGACCAGGAACTGGCGGTGCTCACCGCCGACAACGTACAACTCATGACCATGGATGGCGACCTGGTTGTACGGGATACCTTTACGGTGGACGTGAGCGAGGGTGACGGTGACCTGGGTGCGTACCCGTTCCACATGTTGAAGGAAATTGATGAACAGCCAGTCGTGATGCGGCGGTTGCTCGCGGCCTACCTGGACGAAAACGGGACGGTTAACTTGCCGGATAACCTCTTGCAGGCTTTGGCTGAAGCCGACCAGCTCTACTTTGTTGCTGCTGGTACCAGTTATCACGCTAGCATGGTCGGGGCCGCCCTCATGGAGGAGTACGCACATACGCCAGCGCACGCCTACCTGGCTTCCGAGTTTGGCTACCACCAGCCATTGTTGACGGGCAAGCCCATGTTTGTCTTTTTAACTCAAAGTGGCGAGACGGCGGATATTCGGCAGGTGTTGGTGAAGGTCAAGGAACAGGGTTACCCGACGTTAACGATTACCAACGTGCCAACGTCGACGCTGGCCCGCGAGGCGGATTACGCGCTCAACCTCCACGCTGGTCCCGAAATTGCGGTTGCCTCGACTAAGGCGTACACGGCGCAGGTTGCCACTACGGCTTTGGTGGCAAAGGCCCTGGGCGTAGCCAAAGGGGTGGCGGACGCTGCCGCGTGGGATATCGGCCACGAACTGACATTGGTTGCCGATACGCAGCAGGCGTTAGTCGACCAGAAGGATGCGGTCCACGATTTAGCGCAGGGAGCGCTGGCAACCACTCGTAACGCGTTTTATATCGGTCGTGGCCTGGACTACTACGTCGCACTGGAAGCGGCCTTGAAGCTTAAGGAAATCTCCTACGTGCAGGCTGAGGGCTTTGCGGCGGGTGAACTAAAGCATGGCACGATTGCGCTGATTGAAAGCGGAACGCCGGTCATTGCGCTGATTAGTGACCCGGTCACTGCGGCCCACACTCGGGCCAATGCGACTGAAGCAGCGGCCCGGGGTGCAAACGTCATCCGGATTGCCACGCGCAGTTTAGCCCAGACGGGTGATGACCTCGTGATTGATGACCTGAATCCCGCGCTGGCGCCGTTAGCGCTGATTGTACCGTGTCAGTTGCTGGCCTATTACGCTAGCCTGGATCGGGAATATGATGTTGATCGGCCACGTAATTTGGCTAAATCTGTCACCGTAGAATAGTGTCAAAGTGGGTTGCTCATGTCGGTAGCTAACCAATAGAATATGGTCATGCGTGCGAAGTGTGCGTGTGGCCATTTTTTGTTGATATGCGTATCGGCTGCTAGTAGTTTATCCGACCGGGTATGATTATTATCCGAACGGACTTGGTTTCACGCTTGGATTTCGTTACACTAGTGAGCGAACATTAAATCGGTTGGGGTGACGGTTATGCACGTATTGTGGATGGGAATTCGACGTAATGGCTGGTTAGTAGTTGCGCTGGCTGTATTAGTATTACTGTTTATAAGCAGTTCGATGACCTTTCATCAACAAAACGCCGCGCCACTACTTGAGCGAATTTTAGCGAATAAACCAGCTTACAATTTGGTTGCCCGGATTCACTGGCACTACGCTGGTAGCTCAGTCAGCGTGGCCAGCGAGGGTTACTTTGGGGTAATACAGTTTCTCATTCGCAAGTTAGCGCATTTTGGCTCCTACTTTGTACTCGGATTGTCGCTGTACATGGGGACGAGGCGGCATATTCCGGCCTGGTGGTTGCGGGTGGTCATGGTACCCTTGACGTGTGCTGGTTGTGCGGCCCTGGATGAATTTCACCAAATGCTGACGGGTGACCGGTCGCCTTTGTTTCAGGACGTCATTTTGGATACTACCGGAGCGGTTTGCGGAATGTTGGTCGTAATGTTGATATTACTTGCATTCCGGCGCCGACGGGCATTGAACTAGCGCTGGGTATTTGCTATACTATTAACGATTTTGTGTTTCACACATACCGTAGAAAGAGGGTTTATTCATGTCAGGACATTCCAAATGGCATAACATTCAGGGGCGTAAGAACGCCCAGGATGCTAAGCGCGGCAAAATTTTCCAAAAAATCTCCCGTGAGTTATTCATGGCTGCAAAGCAAGGTGGTTCGGACCCTGACGGCAATCCCCAACTGCGGTTGATGATGGACAAAGCCAAGGCGGCCAACATGCCGAAGGACAACATTAAGCGTGCGTTGGACAAAGCCGATGGTGGAGACGACACGAGTTACGATGAAGTAACCTACGAAGGTTACGGGCCAAACGGTATCGGTATTTTCGTTGAGGCCATGACTGATAACAAGAACCGTACTAGTTCAGATGTCCGCGTGGCGATCACTCGTCATGGTGGTACGATGGCTGGTGCCGGTGCCGTTGCGTACATGTTCGACCGTATGGGACAGATTGTTATCAGTCGTGAAGACTTGGACCAGTCCGAAGACGACATGCTCGAAGACGTTTTGGAGGCTGGTGGGGATGACCTACAGTCGACGGACGAAGAGTTTACCGTTTTCACTGATCCTAAGGAATTCACTGCGGTTCGCGACGCGCTTGGAGCCAAGGGCTACAAGTTCGAGTCAGCCGATTTGGCCATGGTGCCACAAAACAAGGTTGAAGTTCCAGCCGAAAAGGTTGAGACCTTCCAGGGCTTGCTGGATGCGTTGGATGAGTTAGACGACGTGACGGATGTTTACACCAACGCCGAATGGCCAGAAGACGAGACAGCAGAATAATCATGATAATTTAATAGTACTTATTGATAGCGTACAGCCGGTAATTTTGGGGCTGTACGCTTTTTTAGTTGATTTGTTTGGTCAACTGCTGCTACTTTGTGCACCACCTCACCCGGGTACGTCGACATGTTGCGAAAAAGGTGACATTTTTTTCGACCGCGGGTAGTCAACCGCGGATATTTGCGAAATCTCTTTGTGTAAGGGGGTGTTGTTTTGAATGAAATTTTGTCGGTGTTATTTGATGCGCACGCAGAATCGGCCAGCGATGTGTACTTGCTTCCGTCCGGTGACCATTATCAGGTCACCGTGCGGTACCCGGGCACGTTAACTGAGAGTCAACGTGTGCCGCTGAGTGTGGGGCAGCGGTGGATCAACTACTTGAAGTACCACGCGGGCATGAATGTATCTGAACACCGACGGGTACAACAGGGTGCGTGGATGTGCCATGAGGTGGGGTGCTACCTGCGATTAAGTACGACGGGGGATTTTCAAAATTGCGAGTCGCTAGTGGTGCGGTTGATTGCCCCGGTACCGAAATTGAACACCGTTACACGTCCTGTAGTGACGGCGTTAGTTGAGGTGCTGGCAAAGCGCGGTTTGATGGTCATGACTGGTCCGACTGGTTCGGGCAAGACAACTTTGATGTATCAGGTTGCCAAAGAATTGTCGTCCGAACGGATGGTGATGACCATTGAAGACCCCGTGGAGATTCACGAGCCGAATTTTTTACAGTTGCAAGTCAACGCGGCGGCGGGAATGACATACGCTGCGTTACTCAAAGCTGCTTTGCGTCACCGGCCCGACGTGGTGATTATTGGTGAACTACGTGATGAGGAGACCGCCCGCGCGGCGTGTGAGGCGGCGCTCGCTGGCCATATCGTGTTGGCAACTCTGCACACGCGGGGTCCTTTAGACGTACCAATGCGTATGCGTAGTTTGGGGGTACCCATCAACCTTATCGAGAGTGCATTACGGGCATCCGCTCAGGTCAAGCTGGTTCCGGGCCCGCCATTACACCCTGACGTATCCATGTGGCGATGGCGCGACGGTCGGGAACGGCCAATCAATGTGCATCGGGAGGTAGCGAATGGGGACTAGACGGTTACCAATTAGCATGCAGGCCGAAGTGTGCGAGCATATGGGTACCTTGCTACGCTCGGGTTTTAACGTGGCGGATGCGCTGGCATTCATGACGGTGAGGTGGCCGCGGCGAGCACCGACGTTTGAACAGCTGATTGAGGCGGTAAGTAATGGTACTGAATTGGCGGACGCACTTCATGCCGTGGGGTTTGCACCGGTCGTTTCAACGCAGGTGGCTTTGGCTGGAGCCCACGGCAGCCTTGCAGACACGCTCGGTACCACTGCCCAGTACCTACAGTTACTTCGCCGGACCCGGGGGCGGTTGTGGCAACTGTTAATGTACCCACTCGTGTTATTGGTTGTTTTGGGGTTCCTAGAAGTAGGAATCGTTTACTGGGTATTACCGCAGCTAACGCAAAAACAGCCGGTAATACCGTGGCCGCAAATTATTGTGGTAGCGGTGATTGTGGGCGTTTGCGTACTGGCTATTTGGTTTATTCGTGTGCTTGATAGCGCGGGGCGGTATCAGTTATTGCGGCGTTGGCCGGTGATTGGCGGAATGCTAACCCGGTATTATCAGTATGAGTTTACCGTTGGTGCTGGCACCTTTCTGCGCGGTGGGCAAGATTTAGCGGGATACTGCCGCTATTTAGCCCGGTTGGATGCTGGTCCATTAACGTCTTTGGGGAGACGGGTGGTGGACGGTTTGGCCGAAGGGGAAGCACTAAACGCTGTGCTCAAGGATCCATTGGTGCCGGCGGGCGTGACCCGGTTGTTGTCCTTGGGGCAAAGTCAGGCCGAGTTTGCGCAAACGGTGGAGACGTACGCTAAGGGGTTATTTGCTGACTTACAGGCCCGGATGAATAAAATGCTGGCCTTAATTCAGCCGCTATTGTTTTTAGTGATTGGGGTGCAGATTGTGGTGATGTATACACGCCTTTTACTACCGCTGTATTCAAAGAAAGAGTCCACAATATTAGGATAGACTAGGACGCATAAAAAACGCGTGGCCATAGCGTTGCCACGCGAATATCGAAAAACATAATTAGCATTAGTTTGACCGTTTCTTACGTGTTGGCGGAGTATTTGACGGAACCATGGTTTTTGTTCCGTCGAGGTCAGAAAATGTCCTAAACACTGATAGTGCGGCATTGTCAGTTGGTCGGGTGTAGTCCAGGGTCATTCGTTCCGTCGTGTGACCGAGGTAATGCATCACTCCGCTCTGCGAGGCACCGTTATTTAATGCAACGGTGGCGAAGTAATGGCGGAATGCGTGCGGGTGCATGTAGGTGCCATTGACGATGTTAACCTTGCTACACAAGTAGCGTGGTCGGCTTGTCGATACCGGTGTTCCCAGCTGGTCCAGCCAAAGCCAGTCGTATTTTTCTCCAGTGCGACCATTTCGGCGGCGGATGTTTTTGGACATGAGTATGGCATGATGGAGGATTTCAACCATTTTACCGTCAAGGGCGATAGTTCGATTACTCCCAAGAGTTTTTAAAGGCTGTGGTCCTTCCTCGTCTATGAGCCGCTGGTGTCTGATATTTACCAGTGCAATTTCAGCGTTGTTGACTTCGTCCTTTCTAAATTCGATATCATCGACCATGAGACCCAATACCTCGCCTCGCCGCATGCCGGTATTTGCCATCACGGCAATCATATCAAATTCATACTGCGTCAAAACCTCTTGCGCTGTCACCAGCCAATCAGCAATCTTATCCGCGTCGACTTCAACCTTCACCGGCGTTATGCGGGGGATGCTTAAACCTAAAATGTGATTGCGGTCTAGCATTTCGTTTTTGACGGCGTCATTCATGATGCCTTTTAGGCGGTCGTACATTGACTTTAGGGTGGAAGGCGCAAACCCATCATCTCGATATTTATTCAGCAGTCGTTGGACGAGTGGCCGTCTAATGTCAATCAGCTTCATGTTGCCGATTGTCTTCTTCCAGTAGTTGTTATAGAGTTGTGTGGCGATTGCAGCGGTCCCTGGTCGCCACGATCCGGAACTAGTCTTCTGTTCCAATTGCTGCCTCCACGCCTGGTCTAATGTGATTTGTCCAGTTCGTATGTTGGCGTAATTGTCCACTGCTAGATCACGCTCAAACGTCTTAAGGACAGCCTCCGCGTCTCGGACAGAACGTAGTCCCTGTTTACTGAACTCATCTGCCTTTCCGTACATATTTCTAAATCCTTCGCGCACACGGTAACGTGTGCCTTTTTTAGTTTCGTAGCTGTAAACGTTGGGGTGACGCGGTACTGGTGTATATTCTCGTTTCTCTGCCATTTTTGTTCCTCCTCGAAATCTGTACGAATACCCATATGCGTACAAACGTATGTTCGGCGCGACTGTTAAATAAAAGCCCATAAATGGGCATCTATTTTTGCTTATTTAGTTGATGGGCCTTTTTTCTAAAATCTTTCTAAAATCTTTTTAAAGCGGCGGGGGGTTGTGGAATTCTTAAGTAAAGTTATTTCTACTGTTCCAAATCTAGAATAATTAAGGTGTTTTATGGGGAAAATAGCCTTATACATGAAAGTATTAAATGATTTTATATTTTTTAGCATTTTATTGTTTATAAGGGATTCTCTAGATAGTTCTGTAGACACGAATGACAGTACATCTAAACTTTCAGGCTTTTTATCGTGAATAATTTCAGAGTATTCAGAGAACATTGATTCTAAGATAGAAACAGATGCTTTTTCTATAACATTCGAAGGTATTTTTTTAATGTCATCTTTTATATATCTAAAAAATTCTCCTTGAATTTGTTCATATCTTTTATTAGTTAAATTTGATTGTGATTCATCATAAATACATAAAAGCAACTTTAGATTTAAGTCGGATTGTATTCTAAATAATGATTGCAGTGACATAATGTTTCGAGTAATGAAGGAGTAGAGAATTTGATTATATAAAGTTTCTACGTCAAACAACATTGCTGAGTATAAATTATTATTTGAATACCGTTTTGTGATTTCGACAAGCGTGTAGGTTTCAACCAGTAAATTTAAAAACTGTTTGTCTTTACTACTAGTAATAATTTTTGATTTTGGTAAATACTCATTCTCGAGCTTTTTTATTTCATCAACTGTATTTTGCAAATTCATTTATTTGTAATTTCCCCTAGAATATTTATCCAAAAGCTGATCTATATAATTAGCTTTTCCAGTTCTTTTTTTTGTTTGTGCATTTTTATTGGATTTACTCTCGTTTTCGTTTATTTCTGTCGAGGATTCTTCAGAATTATCTTTAAAGTTCTTTAGTAATTCTTCGGCCTTTTTAATAAAAATGAGTAGAGCGGTATCATCGGCACGATAAAGTTCAGATATTAATCTAGCGATTATTTGTGGCCTAGCCTTTAATAAATAGTCTTTAATTTCTATTTTCAGAGGTAAGCTGTCAACAAAAGGTTTTATATCAATATTATGTTTAAAAATATCAGTAGATTTTAAAATAGCTCCATATATTGAAATAAGATTATATCGAACTTCAATTGTCGTAGATGATTTGGTTAGATTGGAAATGTTTTGAAGTGCTAATTGCTCAGTGGTTTGATTTTTGAGATTCGTCATATTTTTCAATCTCCTGTAATAGCTCAACTGTAATTTCGTCTATAGCATTTTTTAAGGTGGCATTGTTGCCGTTTGATATAACGTAATTTAATCGTTGCGTAGCTAATCCATCTTGCTTTGGAAAAACTGATGAAAATTTGTGAAATTTTGAAAAATGGTCTGAATTTTCGATGTCGGACTTTATAGCGGCTTCTCTTGAAGCTTTTTTATCGTATTTAGTGAAAATAATTCCCAAGTTATGAATTGGTTTTATGAAAAAAGTGTCGACAAAAGTGCCCTTAATTTTGTCTATCACTTCGCTAAGTAAATCAATCCCCAAAGCAGAATATGCATCGGGTTTGACAGGGATGATATAGAAATCGCTGGCTAGTGCTGCTGAGATTGTGTAAGACGAATATGTTGGGGGACAATCAATTAATATAAAGTCGAAACCTCCATCACCCGTCAAATTATACGCCTGAATTGTGTTTCTTAAAGATTGTTCAGTATCTCCATTTGAGTTTTTTCCGTAAAAAACAGAATCTAGGCTCCCAGGGATAATGCTTAAAGTTGATGTTAGTTCCACAATTAACTGATCTTTGTCTGGGGGAGTCACTTTGCTTTCATTATACAAATTATTTATTGAAGGTAAATTTTCCACCTTATCATGCATGTCTTTAACTGTAGAAACTTTTGAGGTGTCAATTACGTCGTAAATTTCAAAAATACTTTGCGTTAAGTTTGCTTGCGGATCTAAATCAACTAGCAGTACTTTTTTATTGTACTTATCAGAGGATAGTAGTATGCCAATTTCCTTGGTTAAAGTTGTTTTTGCTACCCCACCTTTCATATTAATGAAACTAATTACTTTTCCCGCCATAATGCTTCCTCCTAATTATACATTTAGTGTTTATTGGTCTTAGTCTCAGCTATATGTATTTTAGACAATATCAAAATTTTGCATCTTTACATTCCCAGCAGCTGCTTCTTCTTTGCGTCGAATGTGTTAAATAAAAGCCCCAAGTAGGGGCAGGTCGTTAAATTGTGTACCAAGTGAAATGACGATAGTCGCTATACATTGAGTGACCGAATGCCTGTTTGCCAACCCAGAATGTGGTGTATTTTAGGTCGGCATCTTTTTTCTTACCAGTAATTTTTTGAATAGACGCGTCGGCAGAATTGATTGCCGAAATAGCGTCGGATGTTTTTTGGTCATCGGAATTGTTGTAGAAACCAACATAGGTCAGAACCTTTAACGTTCCATCTTTATGATATGTGATTTTCCGTACTGATAATGCCCAAGTAAAAGCATCGTCCGGATCAGTCTGTGTCTGATTGCCATTATCATCCAATGTGCCTTTGGCCCAACCTTTGTCTAGCCAAAGCTGATGGGCAATTTCCTTATTGATCTTGGCAAGATTAGCGGCCTGCTTAGCTTTCTTAGCTGCTTTCTTGCTGGAGTTTTTGTCCGCCTTTATCTTGGAAGCCTGGGCTTCCTGATTTTTGCTGGCGGATGTGTCGGGATCCTTCGGCATTGATACTAGGAATAATACGATCCCAGCTACCAGCGCAATTCCTGCAATGCCAGACCATCGCAAATATTTATGTCTGTTTGTTGTGCTGATTCCCCCCATGATTAGGAGAACCAATCCGCAAATCAACGCCACTACAATGACGAGAAAAAATAGTGTATACAAACTTCTCACTCCCAGAATTTATTTGTAGTACTCCAAAATCTTTTGTTCCGCCGCGTCGCGAAGGCATGATGGCAGGGCCAATGCGTTCATAAACACATCGACGTTGGCATTTTCTTGGTCAACGTCTTGAAAATAGGCAGGGACAAGTAAGCTAAGTCCGTACATGTTGGCCGCCATTTCCATCCGGCCCTCGTACGGACTGTATCTTAGGATACCCACATCTCCATTTTCGATGTGCCCTATTTCGTGTGCAAGTTGAAACGGCAGCTCCCGCGGCTGGTGCCAGATAGAATTAATGAGCACCATTCTGGAATCGCAATCGCTCATCGGCACAGAGAAAGGAGTCTTCATCGGTTGTATGATAACTCCGATATGATCGTCCAGGGCAATGTTAATCATTCTGCTTAGCAAATCGTTCATTTATCATCACCCCCACGGGTGCGACGAATAATCTGTTTGAATAGTTCAATGTCGTCTGGATCAACCGGACGCCCTTGGTAGGAAAGGAACGGGTTATCATCGTCCAGGTCTACTCCGTCGTCACCGTGTAGTGAATCGCTGTTGCCAATCAGGTAGTCAGTAGACACATCAAATAAACTGGCAATCGTTTTTAGGGTGGCGTAGTCTGGCTGACGTTTCCCGGATTCGTATGCTGTATATGCTGGCCTAGTAATGCCAATTCGCTTTGCGACATCACTTTGGGTTAGGTGTTTTGCGTTCCGTAATTCTCTCAAACGTTCTGGTAACATATCGCACCTCCTATCGACTAAATAGTAACAGATTGCGACACCAAAAAAAGATTCGATTCGTTACAATATTCAGTTGACATGTAACGAACCGTGACGTACTATAATAAACGTAACAGATCGACACATGGAAATGAGGTGATTTACTTGTTGGTATGGTTGAAGGACAAGCGTGAAGCGATGGGCAAGACTCAGAAGGAAATTGCCGAGATGGCGGGGCTTAACCGCGTAGCGTACAACCAGTATGAAAATGGTGTGCGCCACCCAAACGTAGCGGCAGCCAAGAAAATCGGTAAGGCCATGGACTTTGATTGGACCCTTTTTTTTGCAGATGAGGGTAACACTTCGACACCAAGCCGTAAGCAAGTTGTTAAGGAGGCTTAGTGATGAATCCAATTGACATCATAGCTAGACGCTTGGCCGAAGCAACGGTTGAAATTTTAATCGGTGCACTGTTGTTCCTTTCTGACTGGTGGCCGATGAAAGTGTTGGCTTGCGTGGCGCTTGGAACCGGCGTTGGAGCGGTCGTTCTCACGTTGGTTGCAGCACACGATGATTAGAGCAGCTTCTTCAACAGTGGTTTGTAGAGCAAGAATATGGCTTCAATGAGCCAGCCGAGAACATTAGCTAGCTTGGCCGCAATGCCATCTTTCCTGATGCCTAAATAGCCAACAAGATTTTGGGGCCAGTAGACGAAAAAACGGATCCAAAAAGCTGGCGCGAAGTTTTCATTCCAGCGAGCGTCGTAGTAGTCGACAAGGTTATCCATCATGGCGAGTTGCTGCAGCGCAAATTGTTTGATCTTGCTCGGAAAGTTATCTATTAAATCAGCACTTGTTGCTTGGAACATGGGCCCAAGATCGCGAACTACCGGAGTGAATGCGTGTAAATTACCCGATGCGCGGCGATACAGTTCTCGGAAAGTGCCATTGCTTGGCCTTTCTGGGTTGGAAGACACAAGCCATGCGTCAAATTGTTTGCTTAATGCAAGGGCACTGTCCTTGTCAGATTTAGTTAGAAGCACTCTAACAACCACAATAACGATGATGAGCACGGTCAATGCAATGTATTCCATAATTTCTACCTCACAGTTTTGATTTAATTATCCATCTAGCTTAGCTAACAAACAATGGAAGGAGGCGACACGATGACATTTACTACGGTGCTACAAATACTGATCTTAGCTGCCAATCTGCTAAATCTATTGCTCATCATAAAAATCAGCAAGGATTAGCTTTGAATGTTTCCAACCAGTGATGCGCTTGTTAGTCCTGATGAATATGTGAGGAAGGTGTAATTATGGATCCAATTGAAATTATAACCAACACGTACTTGGACAACCTGGACAAGGAAGATCCGCATGATGACCAGGACGATTGGGACGAAGACGACCCCGAGGTCGTCGAGCGGATAGCCAAGATGAACGGAGGTGATCAAGATGACCAAAGCAAAAATGATTGAAATCGTGATGGGATACCGAGACGACAAGCCACGTGATTTCTGGGAAAGCATGGACGAGGATACGCTGGCCAACATCATCGAGCTGGAAAAGATTCGGCTAAAGCAGCAGGCCAGTGACGCGGTTGCCACCTTAGCCTAACTACATGTTCCCACCGAACCGGCAATACCGGCAACAGCCGTGGTACAGCGGCTAAGGAGGTGACGCAAGTTTGGAAGTAGACATCTTTAAAGAGTTGGACGCAGCACTCGAACGTACAGGAATTACCCGCGCAGGTCTGGCGCGCCAGTTGCACATCGCCAAAGGGACGGTCAGCAACTGGGAACACCAGAGCGGTCGCGTGCCGGTGGGAATGTTGCTAAAGATTTCGGGAGTGCTGGCGGATACACGATTTAAGTATGCAGCGGCTAGTTACTGCTTCCACATACCGCTCATGAGCAATACACATTATGAAGAAACGGCGTTTGGTCGCTATGCGGCACTGATGAAGGCCGAGGGCAAACGACAAGAGATGGACCAGCCCATGATCCAAGTGATCAGCAAGGGCCGCGAATATCGCACCGATATGGACCGGCGATATATACGCAAATACACCAAGGCATTGGACGAACAGATTGCCGAGCTAATCAGCTTGAAGCTCAACCTCGCCGATGAATGGCACCTTGAAGGAGGTAACGACGATGGACGCAACGATTGAAATTGATGAAACCGAAGCAAAAGAGCTGCTGTATCGCGCCGCCCTAGCCAAGATGAGCACCGAGCAGGCAGATGAAATTCTGAACGACATGCTGCCACAACGGTTGATGACGCAGGCGGAACTTGCCAAGGAGGTTCTGCACGTGAGCCCGGGTAACACACGAGCCATCGAAGGCTACATCTACCAGCCCGGTTTTCCACATGTGGTACAGGAAGGCCGTGGTGAGGGCAAGCGGAACACTTGGAAGTATTACCGACCCGCGGTCCAGAAGTGGCTACGGGAACATCAAGAGGAGGCATGAGCATGTATGTACTGATTATCGGCGCGATTGTTGTTGGCGGTATCTGGGCCAACGGTTTCGCGCACAAAGGGCGCCGAGCACCCGATTGGGTCAACCGACTGCTTTGGAACGACGAGGAGGACGAGAAATGGTAATGACCATGAGTGCACTAAAAAAGGCCTTGGGTGCGGGAACACCAAAGGCCGACGTTGAGAACTCCGTAAAAGATTCAACACCATCATTATACACCCGAATGCTGGGTTTGCGGGACAAGTTGGGGCATTTTCACGACACCAAGAAGCTCCAAGCCGCTAACGCGACCATGCGGGGTGACTACCTCAACAGTGAGCACCTGCGGTATCGGGCGGATGCATACAACGAAGCAATGATGATGTTGGACGCACAACTTAGTGAGTGGGCAAAAGAGAACGAGGAGGATCATGCACATGGCTAATGCAATTATCGAATCAGTCACCAAGCGGGTGGCAGACATGCAACAGAACGAGGGCCTGCAGTTGCCGAAGGGATACAGCGCCACTAACGCCCTGCAGTCAGCTTGGCTAGAGCTATCGGACAACTCTAAAGGCCAGTCGCTACTAGAGAAGACCACACCAGAAAGCCAAGCTAAGGCGCTGCTAGGCATGGTGATTCAGGGTCTAAGCCCAGCCAAGCACCAAGTTTACTTTATCCCCTACGGTCAAGAGCTAACGCTCACCCGGTCATACTTCGGCAGCCTAGCCATTCTCCAGCGGCTGGACAACGTTTCAAAAGTTTGGGCCGAAGTAATCCGTGACGGTGACCGCTGGGACGTCCGGAGCGAAGATGGTCGGCTAGCAGTTGACTGGCAGCCCAAAGTTGAAGCACTGGACAACGACATTGTTGCCGCGTATGCAGTCATTCGCGACACAGACGGTGTTGACACCTACACGCTGATGACCCGGAAGCAAATCGACCAAAGTTGGAGCCACTCCAAGAATCATAAAGTGCAGCAGGAGTTCGGCGACCAAATGGCAAAACGGACGGTGCTCAACCGCGCGGCGAAGTTCTTCGTCAACTCCAGCTCCGACAACGACCTGCTCTTGGGTGCCATCAACGACACCACCGAAAACGAGTACGACGATGAGCAAACCGACCGCCGCGACGTGACCACAGGAAGCTCCATTGACAACCTTATCAACGAGGCACCAAAGGCCGCACCACGGGTAGCAAAGAAGCCAGCACCAAAGCAAATTGACAATTCAAACGAGGTGATTACTAATGCCAACAGCACAAGCGGAGCAAACCGAACTCCTGCAGCCGAAACCAACCTCTTCAGCCAAGAGCCACCGATTCAGGCTGACCAAGGCTAACTACTACAGCAACGACGCCAACGACCGGTACATGTCCTTTTCCTTGTACAAGAAGTTTCAGGCATGTGAGGCGGAGGCCATGGCGGAGTTACGCGGTGAGTGGACGCCTAAGCGGGATCTAACGCCGTTACTGGTAGGCAACTACCTTCACAGCTACTTTGAGGGGCCCAAAGCCCATCAGCGATTCATTGATGAGCACCCGGAAATTATTTCTACGCGGGGTGCCTCCAAAGGAAAACTCAAGAAGGACTTCGTAGTAGCGGAAGACATGATCAACGCCCTAGACGGTGACCCAGAATTCCGGCGTCTGTATAAAGGCCGCAAGGAAATGATTGTGAAGGGTGAACTGAACGGCGTGAAGTGGATGGGCAAGTTAGACTGCTTGCGTCCGGATCACGGCATGATTCTAGACCTCAAGACAGCCGTGGACCTACACAAGAAGTTCTGGCTAACCGATGACGGTCGATGGGGTAACTTCATCGAGGCCCGCGGGTACATCACCCAGATGGCGATTTACCAAGAGTTGACCAACCAGCGCTTCGGTATCCGCCCCAACGTAGTCATTGTTGGGGTCACCAAGCAGAGCCCACCAGACAAGGCCGCTATCCCAATCGACCAATACGCGATGAATTATGCACTAGACGATGTGATCAACACGCAGGAGCGTATCCAGGCCCTGCGTGATGGCACCGAAGAACCAACGCGGTGTGAGCAGTGCGACTACTGCCGCTCCACGAAGCACCTAGAGGTCGTGAGCCTCGATAGCCTGATTGATTAAGCGAGGTGATTACCAGCATGGATTACTTCAAACAACGTCGAGCGTACCGCCAGTGGAAGCAAAACGAGGGGAGCATCGCTAGAGGCCAGAACGATGTGTATCGAGAATTACTCGACTACGCAAACGATGAAGGCCATCTCGATGAGCCATTCAAGCTTCGCAACTCGGCACTCTGCGACTGGACAGGACTAAGCCTACAAGGTGTCATCAAAGCACGAAACGATCTGGTTAATCTCGGACTGATTGAGTACAAGCCCGGGAAGAAGAATAAATCGACCCCAACGTATCAAATCAAGAAGCTTTATTACACTAATTCGCCCGGAAAGAGTAACAACAATCAAGGTTATTACACTAAACGGACCGAAAAGTATAACCAAAGTGTAACAACTGGTTCACCAAAAGTAGAACAACCAGTAGAACAAAGTACCTTACTAGTACATGACCATGACTTGACTAGTAATAATAATACTTCGCGCGCGGAGACTTCCTTCGAGCAAGATTTTGAAAAACTCTGGAACGCTTACCCACGGAGAAGTGGCAAAGCCAAGGCCAAGGCCGCATACCAGCCAAGCCGTACTTGCCCAAGAAACCACCGCGGACGCAATCATGGCGAAGATTGACGAGTACAAGGCCCAGATTAAGGCCAAGAACACCGGTACCGCGTACATCAAGACCGGCGGAAATTGGTTCGACGAGAAAGGCTGGCTGGACGATTACGACGCCACGCCAGAGCCGGTGGTCACTCGCAATGGTAAGCGGGCAGAGCCAGAACCAGATTGGGTCAAGCCGGGCTACGAACGGCCGAAAGAAGCAGTTAGCGCCGACACCCAGCAGCAGTTAGACGAACAGCTTGCCCAGTTGCGGGCACAGCGGGAGCAACGACAGAAAGAGAGTGAGCAGGCATGAATGAACCACGAGAATTTAATTTTAAAGGCTGGCCGGTGCGAACCGTGCTGGTTGGTGATGAACCAATGTTTGTTGGCAAGGACGTAGCCGGGGTGCTGGGTTACAGCAGACCCGCAAACGCCGTCAGCAAGTATGTTCCGGAGAAGTACAAAGGGGTCACCAAATTGATGACCCCCGGAGGTCAGCAGGATTTCGTCACGATTAGCGAGGCTGGCCTGTATAAGCTGATTTTTAAATCCGACATGCCCAACGCCGAAGAATTTAGCGATTGGGTTTCGGAAGACGTACTGCCATCAATTCGCAAGCATGGGGCCTACATGACATCGGCGGCAATCGAACGGGCCTTACTTAACCCCGACACGGTTATCGAACTGGCCACCGAACTCAAGCAGGAACGGGCAGCGCGGATGAACTTGGAGGGTGAGAACACGCGACTTCGACCAAAGGCGCTGTTTGCCGATGCGGTGAGTGCTAGCGATACAACGATTCTGGTTGGTGACCTGGCCAAGTTGCTACGGCAAAACGGCGTCGAGATTGGCGCTAACCGACTGTTCAAGTGGCTACGGCGGAACGGTTACCTGATTCGTCGCGAGGGTGCCGATTACAACTCGCCAACGCAGAAGGCGGTAGATCAGGGCCTGTTCAAAATCAAAGAATCAACGCACATCAACGGCGACGGTAACCCAATCGTGACCAAAACACCGCGTGTGACTGGCAAGGGCCAACGATATTTTCTAGACAAGTTTTTAACACCGGAGGTATTAGCATGACACACAAAGATTTACGAGGACTAACCCCGGGCGACATCATCGCCGACCGGCCAGGCAGTAACAATCTTGATGGTCAACTAGCCAAGGTGATTGAGCAGGGCCCAGATTATACGGCCGTAGAAATCACATACGGCGTGGACTATGGCCACATTGTGCGTCTACGCCGGGATGGCTTGCTAGACCGGGTGCACGTGATTGGACGGGCCGTACATGTCGCAGAATAACCGCATAGTGATTCCATTGCCGCTAGCGACACTCAACCAGTACATCAGCGCCGAGCGCACCAACCGGTTCAAGGCGGCCAAGATAAAGCACAACGCGACTAACATCGCCAAGATGTTCACGGTCAAGGCCATTCGTGAGGGCGTGACGTTTCGCTGGGGTGTACCGCTACGGTTCGACTGGTACTGCGCCGACAAGCGAAGTGATCCAGACAACATTGCTTTTCAGCACAAGTTCGTGTTTGACGGCATGATGGCCGCGGGATTCTTGGAGAACGATAACTGGGCGCACATCGTCGAGCTAAACGACCGCTTCTTTATCGACAAAAAGCGGCCACGAGTGGAGGTATACGAAATTGGAGAATAAAGAGCAGCACGTTTATGGCGTGCAACTGAAAAGTGGTATATGGGTTGCCTGCTTGAATCAAGTTTTGAAAGCACAGGCAATTGCTGATAAATACGAGGATGCGGAAGTAATTCCGCTGTAATACGGAGGGCTAATAGTGATTAATCAAACAGTTTTGGTCGGTAGGCTGGTAGCCGACGTAGAGCTTCGGTATACGCAGTCTGGGACGGCCGTGGGCCAGTTTCGGCTGGCAGTCGACCGTAACTACACCAACCAGCAAGGTGAGCGGGAAACAGACTTCATCAACTGTGTGATGTGGCGCAAGACCGCGGAGAACTTCTCCAACTTCACGCATAAGGGCTCCTTGGTTGGTATCACGGGCAGCATTCAAACTCGGACGTACACCAACCAGCAAGACCAAAAAATTTATGTAACAGAAGTGCTAGCCGATAGCTTCCAACTCTTGGAGCCGCGCAACCAATCGCAGACTTCACCACAACAGCAGAGCACGCCACCAGCACAGGACACGACTAATCGGACACAGCCACGGCAAACGCCGCCACAGAGCCAGCCACAACCAAATACGACCGGGTCAGCGACTGGATTTGACCCTGGTGACTTGCCATTTTAGGGAGGGCAATCATGTCAAATAGAACTAGAACAACTGTCGGTAAGACATATGGCCACTTGACCGTGATTAAAGACCTGGGTGTCTCCGGTGTTAGATCATATGACCATTTGTGGCTATGGCAATGCGACTGTGGAGCTGAGATTACTGGCACAAGATACGGTATGGTTACCAGCCGTACACGTATGGGTAAGGCCCCATTTTGTGGCAATCTGGAGCGTCACCCTGAAATCGAAGCAGAAGACACCTCAGGTAGAAGCGACGCCGTGCCCGCACCGGGTGACGAAGTCAAAATATTAGCTTTTGATACCAACGAGTTTGGCCGTATTAACGGTATTGGCCAAGTCTTAAAGGTGTATACACATTCTGCAATGGTTGCAAGCGATAGCTTATCCCGAGAGCTAAATGGACGCGTAATTGTCCCGTTTAGGCGCTTAAAGGTTATATCGCGATCCGGGAAGCCAATAAAGCAAAACCAAATTATCACTGGGTGGTGAGTAAACATGAATCGCAAGAAGCGTGAAATTCAGCAGCGACACCGACACAGTCCGGCAATGGAACGCGAGCGTGAGCGTAAGGCGGCCATTGAGCGCGCTATTGAGCAGTATGAGGCCGACAAGTTAGTTCGTGACCGTACAGCCGCGGAGATGCACGCACGGCGCGTTCGTTGGCCGAAGCTGCTAGAGGCGGTACACAAAGCCGAGCACAAGTACGGCAGTATCACATTGACACCAATCGATAGCGCGGAAATTCGTGCGATCCACGAGCTTATAGGCGTGGAAGCTGAACCAGACGGGCCGGCGGTCACAGAGATGCAGCGGACGTACTACCGGGTGTACAAGTCGATGCCAAATCAACGAGTAGCTGCCAAGGCGCTGGGCATTGGCAGGCAAATATTGCAAGACGCAATCGTGGCAGTCGAAGAAAATGGAGGACTTGGAAAATGAGTTTATATGCAGTTAAGGATAAAGATGGAGATTTATGGGGCCGAGCTTACGACAAACCCGAAACAACGAAAACTTTTCGTACATGGACTGACCCTAGTGATGCTGAGTTCACGCGGTCGGTAAATTATCCCGACGGTGACGTCGTCGAGCTGGTCGAGAAACTAGAGCTAGTGGAAGTGAGCGAGAAGGTCGGGGGGTTGCTGGCCGGATTGCGTTCGGAAATTACGGTCGGGTCAACGGGGCACTACGCTAACTATTACGTCCGCAATCTTAGAATTATTCACGATATGTCCATCGAAGATATTTTCCGCGCACTGGACGTCGGCTGGACGGTCAAGCAACCGCAGCGGTGGTACGTCAAAGCACCTAAGGAATGGAGTGGCAGAGGCGAACGGCAACGATTTTTTAAGAGCGCCAACGATAGCATTGATGCCATTGTAGAAAGTGCTGCCGATAACTCCACTGACGAGCAGTTTACCTCCGAGGAAATCGATAAGTACCACCTGGGCGGATTTGAGACAGTGGAGGTGACCAAACATGCAGAAGCCAATTCTTGATATGACTGCAGGTTCTCGAATGTTCTGGTGGGACAAGCACAACCCACTGGCAATCTTTATGGATAGGCGTCGTGCGAAGTTTACTATCCCAGACCGCAGTCATGGACGAGCGGATGGAACACGGGAAATTGATATAGCCCCGGATGTTCAGTGGGACTGGGCTAAGGATGGACTGCCGTATCCCGATGCCAGTTTTTCGCTGGTAGTCTTCGATCCTCCGCATCTTGTACATGCCGGCTCCAAAAGCTGGCTACGTGCAAAGTATGGTGTGTTAACGGATACCTGGCGCGAAGATTTAAGACGTGGCATGGACGAAGCCATGCGCGTCTTAATACCATATGGAATCGTGATGTTTAAGTGGAATGATGAACAAATTAAATTGTCAGAAGTGCTCAAGGCCATTGACCGCAAACCAATATTTGGTGACAAGAAGGCAAAGACACATTGGTTGGTATTCATGAAAGAGGCGGATAAATGAAACGAGAGATTAAGTTCAGAGTTTGGGACCATAACACGGATACGATGATGATTCCCGATAATTTTGAGTTTTACGATGGCAAAATTGGCTGGATTGATGCAAGCAAAGAAGCAGGACCGGGCAATGATGGTTGTCCAGATCAGTTCGAGATTATGCAGTACACCGGCCTACACGACAGCAACGGCAAGGAAATTTACGAAGGTGATGTACTGCGTGATGAAAATGGCGACCTTTACCGAGTTAAATTTGACGGCGGCCAGTTCCAGCCACTGTTGCGTTATGGCGGCACACAGGTGGCCATCGAGAGCATTGCCGACATGGCAGACTACAGCAGTGTCATCGGCAACATTTACGAGAACGCTGACTTGCTGGAGGAGCGCAATGGCCGAAACCTTTAGAGAGTATATCGGCGGTCTGGTCTACGAAGCTAACCGCAACCTGACGCCGGACGACTGGAAGCGTGCTACGGGTGACACGCCGCACGCCACACATCCATGCCGGTACTACATGAGGCGATACCGCTATCAGAAAGCCCAACACTGGTACTACCTGGTACGCGATGGCGATTACATCGTGGAGCTACCAAACTACCACGGTCCGGAAGCCAAGTGGACGACGGCAGAGTGCAAGCGCGTGGATCCCGAACACAAATACGAGAGAATCTTAGTGGAGGACGAAAATGGACAATCAACAATTTACTGATGATGCACGCCGACTGGTAAAGGACTACGCCAACGGCATGGGCAAGCGGGTCCGCGTGACTGATGACATGGTGTATGTGGTGTGGTCATGCAAGACACTGCAAAACAACAAGGCTATGCTGTCGACCTCGCGGCCAGATGGTATGTACTACGAGGTCACATACAACGGTGATAAGCACGAAATGTACCTGGATGCGTACAGCCATGTGGAAAACGTCGAGTACGATGTTGGGGTTATCGAGTAATGGCTGAGCTAACTCAGGAAGAGAAGGATTATAACGCGTGGTGGATGTCGCGGTTTGACGCCGACCATTGCAAGGTGATACGGCTGTATAACCACCATCATAAAGTTCAGGAGTACACCACGGCCAATGCTCGGTATTCCGATATGGAAGACGCCGAGTGCGCTTACTGGGTGGCCACACAGGCTCACCAGACGGTTACCCGGGTCATGGTGGACGACAAGACGTTTAAGCGGATTAACGGCAGGATTCAGATAATTGCAAATATGTAGAAAAAAGCATCAAAAAAAGAGCCATCTTTCGATAGCTCCCGCAAACACTCAGCAGTGTAATTATATCAGTTTTTTAGGTCAGCGGGGGAAATTGCATGAGAATAAGTGGGCTATACAAGCGACTAGACCGAGAAGCTACGGCAGTTGCGGCAGAAGACTTACTGCTTGATTATCATCATCGTTGGGCGCGGTATCAGGGTTACAAGATGGCCGGACTGCAGTCACCAGAGATTAGCGGCATGCCCCGGTCAGATACCGTGGGCAATCACGTGGAGGACAAAATCATTACCGGACTTGCCGATGAGGAGTACGTTGACCGCTGCCAGAAGACCGTGGCGCTCATGCAGGACGCCACGGAAGCCGACATCATCAAGTACACGTACATGGTGGCCATGCCGAGCATAGAGGCCACGGCCGAGCATGTGGGACTAACATACAGTGGCTATAAAAAGGCCAAACCTAAAGCACTGCTGTCATTTGCGGAATTCTGGCCCGATGAGCTGCTGATTTATGACTAAATGCGTTTTTTGTCCAGGTTTAGGGTAGGTTCAGGGTAGATTGAGGGAAGATTCAGTCCACATTTTGGGTAGGTTTAGGGTAGGTCAAGGGAAGGTGGACGGCGGTATTCTTATATCGTGCAAAACGTTAGGAAGCGCGAGCACAGGTGCAAATGGTCTTAGACATGATGACCTCCTTTCAGCGCGCGGTGGCTGCACAAGTGCCGTGCGTTGTTGCCGGGCCCTCCTCGTCCCGGCATTCATCACAACCCAACTCCAAAAGGTACGCATATTGGCATGACGACGTTAACCCAGACGTCCACCGCGGTTCGAGTCCGTCGGCACGCATAGTCGCTAACCATACACCTGGGATGCGACGAGTATCACTGTGGCGGAATAGGTAGACGCTTAGTTAGGTGAGCTAGCTACGGTTAGCAACCATATTGGCTGACAACCAATTGGTGATCATCATGTCGGGTGCAAATCCCGACCAGCGATATTATGTCACTGAATTTCATAGGCACTCCTTTTTTGTAGCATTCCCGAACAAACTGGGGTACTATTTTTTTAGGAGGAAAATTCAATGACAGATAACGAAAAGGCAATTTTCAAGATTATAGTCTCCGATGGTGTAGAAGGGACAGGTCAGCCGGGCACTCCGCCGATGATCATTGGCCCTACGCTAACTCTTAACATGCCTGTTGTGCCAACTGCTCTTTCATTCAATGTAGCAGTTTTGGCATATAAAATGGATTTTTCAGAGCCTCAAAAGCTTCAGCTATCCATTATTAGCCACGATAAGCCCACTGAAAGTATTCAGACAATAGCTGGCAATTTACCGGCGATGACAGGTCCTGTTGGAACGATGGTATTTAATTTCGGAGTGCATAACACCGTTTTTCATAAAGTTGGAGCATACGATGTTCTTGTTTCCATTAATGATAAGGAAGTAGCACGAGATACCTTCTGGACAACAAACACGGGTTCAACTAATGGAACAAATAAAGACATTTCGAGAGACTAGTACTGGTGGAACAATGTGGCTAAACATGCCAGTTTTGAAGGCTGCTACACCACTTATCATAGCAACTAGCATTATGATTGGGCAAAACCAACCGAGTCAGATTACCACGAATATTGGCCGGACGATTACGATAGAAGGTGCCAAAAATACTTGGCAGAAACCAATCAACTTTTTGTCGGAGGGAAACGCGATGTCCAAGGATGTTAAGGCTTCAAATGGAAACAATGATTCATACAGCTTTGACCCCATTGATTATGGCAAGCTTTCTCAGCGAGTTGAATCAATGGATAAGAAAATTGATTCAATAGCTGCAAGCCTTGATAAGCTACCAACAAAAGATTGGGTCGAAAAAGAGATGCTTAAAAAGCAGGTAGACAAGATTAATAGGTCGACAAATATTAGGCTAACGATCGCCGGTATTGTTATAACTATAGTGCTGGCAATATTGAATCACTTATGAAAGTAAGTTACTTGCAGGCACTTTAGCATTTTTATTTACCTGAGCACTCCGCCAAACGGTGAGGTGCTATTTTTATAAATAATTTCAGGA
>NZ_BCVS01000020.1:0-28390 GCF_001591865.1 Lacticaseibacillus pantheris DSM 15945 = JCM 12539 = NBRC 106106 | reverse complement strand
CTCAACCGGAACCACCGCGTCAGTACGACCAGCCACTAGTAGCGGTTACCGTGGCGTGGTCCACAAAGTCGCAGAAACCACCCCCGCAACCGGAGCCGGCAGGCCGCCACGGCCAGCCAATAGGACCACCACCTAGCGGCCTCCGCTTTGCCTACCGTCGCCGCGGGATGAATTGGCCGGCAAAGCGCCATTTCTGTCGGTTGTGCAAGTACAGCCAGCCAAAGACGGAAAAGACGACGGCACCCACAAAGTTGACCATGAGGTCCTTCATCGTGTCCACCAACCCCAAATCAAGGTAGCCGTTCACGGGTAACCCAACGGCTTTGCCCCTCACGTCAAGCGTGGTGCCGGTCACATGCGTGATGGTAACGGGATGGTTGGCCCCGCTGGGATTCAGCGCCACCGAACGGATAGTATGTACAATCGTATCCTTCTGCATATCCAGGTTGAACCACTGATCCATCGTAAACTCGAAGAACTCCCACAACACCCCAATTGTCATGGAGAAGGTGAACGCCAACAACACAATTAGCAGCGGCGACAGGTCGGCGTGGAACAGGTCCTTCTGGTTCAGTATTTCCACGAGCGACAGCCCAATCGCCGCCGCCAGGAAACCGTTAATGACGTGTAACATGACGTCCCAGTACGCAAAGGTGCCGTAAAAATTGTGAATTTCACCCAAAATCTCGGCGGCAAAAATAAACAGTAACACCAGTACTTCCAACAAGATGGGCAAATCAATCTGCGTATGCCGCCGGATGAACGTGGGTACCGCAAACAGCACCAACGTTAACAGGCACATCAGGATGCCCTCAAAGTTACCCAAGAAAAACTGGCGCACCATCGTCGCCAACACGATGACGCTAAGAAACAGGTGAATACGGCGCATCGCTAGCGCCGAATGCAACCAATCTGGGTTCATCAACGTCCCCCCTAAGTAGGCCAACCACTTGATGTAATTCTATCCTCTACTCCCTATCTTACCAGCCTGTAACGCTTCGTTGGTAGCGTTTACCGCATTTTGTCAATTTATGCACAAATAAGTTGCACGTTTCGTCGCCAATCCTAACGTAAACAAAGTCGTGCCCGTAATCCCCCTCAATCAGGATTACGGGCACGACTTTGTAATTTACCATTCAATTTGTTGACTGCAACAACCCGTTGTCCACCAACCAGTGCCGCACAGCCGCGTCCGCCTGCTGCACCCGATTGCCGCGAACGGGCAGTCCCAGCCCCACTGTGGCCGCAGGACAAAGATTGGCGATGGTCGTCAGACTCGTGCCAAAGCGACTGCCTTCGTGGGTGCAGAACGGGTAGATGGTCACGCCACTTAACTGCGTCTGCCGTAACCAGGTCGCGACGGGCCGCGGTAGGTCACCCCCCCAAATCGGAAAGCCCAGCAACAACACTTTGCCTACTCGCATTGGCGTCCGCTCGACCGGGGGCCAGGTTTGCTGGTCCGCCTCACGACGGGCGCGGGCCAAAGTCAGCTGGTAGCTGTCAGGATACGGTTCAACCGCCTCAATCGTATTTGTCGCCACGCTCACCTTGTCAGCGATTGCTATGGCCACCCGTGCAGTATTGCCCACCACCAACTGCTGCTGGCGGCCGGCAACCATGTTGATGCCCGCGCGCGAAAAGTATGTCACGGTGATTGTCGTCCCATCTGCGTCCCGGGAACGCCTACTCCGCGTCGCCATAAACGTCCTTGGCCAACCCGAACGCCGACCACGCCTTGGGCCAACCCGCGTAAAACGCGAGGTGGGTAATGAGCGCCACCATCTCCGTGCGCGTTACCCCGTTGTCCCGAGCAATCCGCATGTGCGCCTCCAATTGCGGGAACAATCCCTGCGCCATCAAGGCCGCGCAGGTAATCAGGCTGCGGTCGCGCGGGGACAGTTCGTCCTCCCGAGCCCATACTTCACCGAATAATACGTCATCATTTAATGCCGCAAACTGGGGTGCAAATTCACCCAGTTGGTCGCGACCAGCCGTTTGCTTTTTAGCCATCGTTATCCCTCCAAAGCCGCGTAATCCGCGTCACTGACCGGTTCCAACCACTCCGGCGTGCCCGCCGTAATCGCCACGTGGCTGAACCAACTATCCTTGGTTGCGCCGTGCCAATGCTTCACGCCATCATGGGTCACCACCACGTCGCCCGGATGCAGTTTACGCGCCGCCTGCCCGGCCTCCTGGTACCAACCCTCGCCGCCGGTCACCAGCAGAATCTGGTACCCATCATGGTGGATATGCCAGTTGTTACGGCAACCCGGTTCAAAGGTGACGTTGCCCACGCCCACGTTGACGGCGGGATCGGCAACCAGTGACTGCAAGTAACTTTGGCCCGTGAAGAATTGCGCGTACGCATCGTTCTTGGGTCCCATGGGGAAGATGCCGTTGGTCACGGCGTTTTCGTTTTGACTCATAATAAATTTCCCTCCATTGATTGTTAGTGACTAACTCGTTTGGTTCTACAAGGGTTACTTTAGCCGTTTGGATACCATTCTGGAAATACTTAGTCAGTATGTATCCATACACATAGAGCATAGTAAAAGGGGCTGTGCCAAAAGGAGGTTAGCTCCCGATATACAAGACGGCATCAGTGGAAATCCCGAACCTAGGATTTCTGCTGATGCCGTCTTGTATGTTAGGGAGCTGCCTTTTGGCGCGCGACCACGATGTATCGTTAGTGTGCTAAAGTCTTCTGTCACAATCCCTTATCCATTCACTTAATTAAACGCCTCGCGGAATCGACGAATATAATCGGCCACCAGCGGCGTCAGAACCCGATTCCGCCGCCACACCAGCACACAATGCGTGGTCAGCGCCGGCGACAAAGGCACAAACTTGAGCTTGCTGTGGTCCACATCCCGCGTCACACCCGCGATGCCGAGGGCCATCCCCACCTGCCGCTCCACTAGCGGGACCACGTTAAAGTTGAGGTTGTAGTGACCAATAATGTGCGGCGGGACCGCACCATCAAGCCATTCGTCCAACATGGTCTGCACGGCTGGACGCTGGGAGGTGATGAGCGGTAGGCCGCCCAGGTCGGCGGGCGTCACCGCGTCCCGCTCCGCCAGGAATGCTTCGGTGGACATCAATAATCCCCACCGTTCGACCCTCGGAAGACGCAACGACTCGTACTTGGCCGTGTCCACGGGATCAATCAGGATGGCCACATCCACCAACCCTTTGTCTAGCTGATCAGCGATGATGTCACCGTCCCCCGTGGTGATGGTAAAAGTCACCTCCGGATACTCTGCCGTCATTTCCTCCAACATCATCGCCATCGTCGCCGAGTTATCGGCCTCCACGCACCCGATACGCAAGTTGCCGGTCATCACCGCACGCTGCCGGTCGGTAAACGCCCGCTCGGTTTGCTGGGTGAGTGACAAAATTTCCTCAGCGCGGCTGCGCAAGAACACGCCCGCCTCCGTTAACGTGAGGTGGTTGTGCTCCCGGTCGAAGAGCTGGGTGTCCAGTTCGTCCTCCAACGCCTGGATTTGGCGACTCACCGTGGGTTGCGTAACGTGCAGCCGGCGTGCGGCTTCGGAAACCGTGCCGGCGTCCGCAACCGTCCAAAAGTATTCCAGTAAACGTAATTCCATGCGTCACACGCCCCTTTGCCATAATCCATCCATACGCCACATGCATATTATATGGTCATTAAGCCACATTTAGGCATCAAGGGCAAGTAAATAGTCCGCTTCGCAACCGGATGCACAACCATCCTGATTCCAAACCGGACTATTGATAATAGCTATTTAACGGTCACGTGGCCATCACTGGCATGGGCCTCAACCCGGTTGGCCGCTTCCGCCTTGTGGGTAATACTACTCTCATTGTGCTTGCCAAAGAGGCTGACGCCGCCATCTTCAGCGGACAACACGTACCCATCGGTTTGTGGCGATGCCATGGTGATACTACCATCCTCCGCGCGGACTGAGACCACGTTGCGGAACCGCGTGTTGGTGAACTCCATGCGACCATCATCCGTGTGGTACCGGCCGCCAGTCAGGGTACTGTTCGTCACCGTCACACCACCATCATCACTTTGCAAGCTGGTATTGCGTAACTTGGTGTCGGTTAGGTTTGCCCCGCCATCATTCAGGGTAATGCGCCCACTTTGTGTAGTGAACTCCTTGGTGGTCAAGCGGCCGTCATCGAGGGCAATCGTGGTCGAGGCCACGGTCATCGGTACGTCCAAGTCCAGGTTGCCATCGCCCAGGTTAGCCGTTAACGCGCTGAGGTGCGTGTTCGCGGGCAAAGTCACCGTGATGTGTTCCGTCATTGTACCAATCCCCAGTTGTATCCACCCGCGGACATGCGACGCGATCCGCACCGTACCGCCACTTTGCTTGACCGTGACTGGGCGGTTGCTCGGCCCCTGCACGTGTACCTGACGGTCGTTACCCCGGCGCACCGTCACGTCGTAATCCGACGTGTTCACCACTAGTCGATCAACCCGGCCGAGGCTCACGTTACGCTCCGTCGTGGAGAACGTCCGCAAACCGTCAGCCCAGGTCATGTTAGTTTCAGCTTGATTCGTTAACCCTACCGCCATCATGAGGGCCCCAACCGTTGCAACAATGAGACCCGTGATCATTAATTTACCCTTCATTTTTAGCCCCTCCCACGTGGTACCGCTCACTCAACCGCTTATACGTCGACCGCACCATACGTGCGACCCATTGTCCAAACCAGCGTACTAGCGCAATACTGCCGGGCACCGCGATGAGCGTTAGCCCAATGGCGACCAGGCCGGCGCCGATAAATAGCACTCCGGTAGCCCACTCCGTAAACAGCGCGGTGACCCCCGCAATCACGGCGGCAACCCCAATGATGAAGACGGAGGCCACAATGGCGACCAGCGACAGGATTAGTGCCCCAACCACAATTATTGCCGCAATGAAAATCAGTATTAGCGCAATAATCATGGGTACACCGATCGGTAATGCAAAGACGCCGAGGATAATCATCCAGACGTTACGCCATTTATCCCGGCGCGGGGCCGTTGTGTGCTGGTCATCACCGTTGGATTGCTCCTGTGCCTTCACTGAGGCGTCGGCCAACGTGACGCGGGCCAGGTGCTTGGCCGTACCCAGGCGGCCTTCAATTGCTGCGCGATCACCAAGATCAGCGTCCTCAATGTACTCGCGATAATAACTAATAATGTCTGCCCGGTCGTCGTCTGGCAACGCGGCCAGGTAACGTTCTAGATCATCTAAGTATTCATTCATGTGTGTCAACTCCTCCAATAACACCGTCGATGGTGTCCTTATAATCCTGCCAATCCCCCTTAATCACCGTCAAACGCTGACGCCCAACGTCCGTCAGCTGGTAGTAACGGCGATTACGGCCTTGAAACGGCTGATCGTAGGTGGTGACCCAACCATTTTTCTTCAAGCGCCGCAATACGGGGTACAAAGTGGATTCGGAAACCGCGGTAAATTCCTGTACCCGCTGCGTCAATGCGTAGCCGTAGTAGTCCTCCTTTGTCAGCAGGGCCAACACGCAGCCATCCAGTAGTTCTGTCGTTATGGCAATACTCATGGTCAACCTCCAATCATATTATACGCTGTATAGTATTAGATTCGAGATAAATATACCATAAATCCTGATGGTGTCAACTCGGACTTTAGTCTGAACGTAAATTCGTCGAAGGCTGGGTGGGTACGAACCCGCGGATGGGCTTTGGCGCATAAGCCGCAGTTCCAAAGCTCACCCGCGGGTTCCCGATAGTTTCTGGCTACTGATATCAGTAGCCTCGAGTCCCTAACCGTTGGTAATTTAGACGAACCAGTTAGTGCCACTGGTCTCACTATTATTGCCAGTAGTGCGTTAGTACGTACTGACAGTTATGAATTACAGAATCAAATTGGCTAGACCGAGCGGGCTTTGCTAGGTCTACGGCAATTCGCGGTAGTCCGGACCGGGCGTGAGCGTGAGGCAAGTAGACGGTCGCGGGGCCCGGCCGCTCAACCGGAACCACTGCGACAGTATGGCCAGCCAGTTGCGGCGGTCAGAACCGCCACCCAGACCAACCATCAAAAAAGCCCCAACCACCGCGGCTAGGGGCCAACAATTATGATTACCAACTAAATTCCTCAAAGTAGATCATCCCAGGCTGCATGCCTGCATCAAGGTTGGCTCGCTGCTCCCCTAACCGCATTATTAATCCCTTTCATTTTTATAATTCAGCTTACGTTTCGTTAAATGCGCACAAAAAGGGCCAACACCCAGAACCACCGCATGGCAGTCGTAGGTGTCGGCCCATTAATTTCATTATACTTGGGTTTAGCAGGTTTCGCCGGCAACCATGAGGCCCTGCTTAAACGCTGCGAGGATATCCGCTCCTTTGGCCATCGTGACCGCACCATCAATGTGGTGCGCGTCATCCTTCAGGTCAATGGCGTAGTTCTTGAAATCCAACACTGCGCCATGCTCGAGGAAGAACAGGTCGTAATCGGAGGTGTAGAGATCCAAGCCCGCGTCGTTTTCCAGACGGACGTTATAATCCGGGTCGGGTGCGTCCAGTTCAATCAAACTGAACTTGGAGCCGATAGTACAAGCGCCACCCTGTAGGGAGTAGCGCCCACCCCCGTCGTCAGCAATCAGCAACAGCATCTTGTCCGCCAAGCCTTTACGCCGCATCAAATCCACAAAACTTTCCGTCAACGTAATTTTAGCCATAGTCTCGACCTCCCGTGTGTCCAACCAGCAGCTTACTATTAATAACCAAATATAGTATGCCACTCTTGTGGAATAAATTCAATTAATCCGGCCAGCCTGGTTCGCCCCAAGTTAACTGTCGCGCTACTCGTCAAGTTCAATTACTCGGCGGTAGGTGCGCCCATTAGAAGTCCGCGTGACGTAGCCAGCATCGACCATGTCCCGACGTGCCGTCACGTAGTCTGGAAAGCTGATGTGTGTCTGGATGGCGGCGTTCACGCTAACCTCGTCCAACTCACCATCTGGTAGCTGCTCTGCAAGCCAGGCTAATACGGCTAATCGCCGAGAGCGTTTCTTCGGCAGTAACGTCAACCGCCCGTCGTTATCCAAATAATGCTGCACAATTTCATCGTTCATCAACTATCCCTCGCTTTTTCAATCCGACGTATTCGCGTAAAATATTATTAGGTGGCTATATATTCTCCCATTGTAGCATGTTCCTGTATGCTCACGGCAAAGTGGCAGCCGTTGCCCTTGCCCAGCGTGTTATAATGACGATATCTTGGGTACTTGCAGGCGATACCCACCCCAACATTGCCGTCGACACAAAGGGGTTACTATGCGCATTAACGTTCTGCAACATACGCCAACAGAAGGACCCGGTTCCATTCGTACTTGGGCACAAGCACGCGGCCATGAGTTGTACGTATACCATCCATACCAGTTCGGCATTCTGCCCACCGTAGATGAAACAGACATGCTCGTGGTACTAGGCGGACCGATGAGTCCTAATGATGACATAGACTGGATCCACGCCGAACGGGTACTCATTGACCAGCTACTCCGTGCGGACAAACCCATCTTTGGGGCCTGCTACGGCGCCCAGCAAATAGCCATGACTTTGGGCTACCCGGTCACCACTGCACCGGCCAAAGAAGTGGGCTGGGCACCCGTCTACCGGCAAAGCGCCGCCATCCCCAGGCTTCCGGAACAGCTCACCGCACTGCATTGGCACGAAGAACAATTTGCCATTCCCAAAGGTGCGGAGCTCCTTTTTAGCAGCGACCGCGTCCGAAACCAGGGGTTCGTTCTTGGTCATCGCGTCGTGGGCCTGCAATTCCACTTTGAGCCCCAAACTGAAGACGTACGAACCATGTGCATTAACGATGGGGCGTACGTGGCCGGTTCCGCCCTGGGACAAACGGTTGCCGACATTATCGACTGGCCCGTACCGGCGGAGAACCAAGCGGTGATGAACACCATCTTGGACTTCATCACCAAGTAACCAAATTAATAGTGCCCAGTAGCCCCTCCCGTGCGGAGACGCTACTGAGCACTATTTGTGCTGTTACCAGCATATTATTAACCATGAATGTAACGGTATTCCTGCGTTTGACCACCATAGCCCCAGTTGGCCGAATCCACAGAATGCACCACCACGTAACTCGTTGCGACAACATCCCCAAAGATAGCCTGCATTTGCTCGAAGACTTGCTTCACAAAGGCGGCCGTCTGGTCACGCGTATTGGTGCCTGCCGTGACCTTGATTTCCACGTAAAAGCCCGTCTCGTGCTTCGCTAACATTGATTCGCCACCAACGAACCACGTGCTGGGATCCTGAAACTGCACGTCAGCAACCGCCGCCGCCGTGTTCTTACCCAGTGCCTGCACTGCCAAATTAGTGACCATCTGTGCGACTTTGGCAGTGGGACGGTCCGTTTGATTAGTCGCAATTCTAACCCGTATATATGGCATCTTTGCCCTCCTAGTTGTTCCTCTGACTACTTCAACAACCAATATAATATACAGATAATTTAACCAGGCGCATATAACTAAATTGTGTTAGGGTTATCGTAATTAGCGATTAGGGTGGTGCACGTAGATGCAACTACAGGATTTAGAAATTTTCCAACAACTGTTTGAGCTGCGCTCCATCAACGCGACGGCCAGGGCGCTAGGCTTTGCCCAATCCAACATTACCGCCCGACTACAAAGCCTTGAGCGTGAGTTTGACATCCGGCTATTCACGCGGAGCCACCAGGGCATCGTGCCAACCACGGCGGGGGCAAAGTTCTACCGTTATGCCCTCGACACGCTTCGGGCAACTGCGCAGGTACGGACGCAAATACACCGACAGACAGAACAACCACACGCCATCATCTCAACCCTGCTGTTCAACTACCTGATTAATTATCGCCGAACACTGCAACTCAATGATTACCAATACCAGTTGATGAGTTCGACGGATATCCAACAGCTCAACCACACCACCGCGGCGACGGTTATTACTTACGCCCATTTTCAACAACCCAACTACGTAGCCGGACCCGTCAAATACTTCCGGGCCGCCGTGCTCACTGCCAAAGACTCAAGTATGCCCTCACTACCCCTACTCGTCAACAGCGACCGTCACTGTCAATTTCGGGCACGTTCGCTACGCCTCGCAAGCCAGATATCAAGGCGCGTCCAGGAAATTGATTCCTGGGACGCTATCATCAACCTGGTACAATCTGGTCGTGGTATCGCCTTGTTACCGGAATACCTGGCCGCCACGAATAACCTAACTCAGTTGGCGAATACCCCGCGCTTTCGCATCCCTTACCGCACATATACGCGACCAACAGAATAACCGCATATTAAAACCCCTGAGTTTCGGGAGCACGTTTTGATGACGTACCCCGGACCTCAGGGGTTTAAATTTATCCGAATGGATGCATTACGTGATTACTGCACCTCCGCCTGGATTGCTGCCGCCACAGCATCCTGCTCGTCCGCGACAAGGGCCACACGACTCTCAATCACCTTGGTATCCATCGTGATTTCACGCGTCAACGCGGTGTCACTCAGCTTGGGTTCAAAGAAGGCCTTGAACTCCGCCAGCCGCTCTGGTGTTTTGAAGATGCTGGCAATAACCGTAACGAAGGTCGGGAACTCCATGTCCCCGCCGACCGTTGCTTCCAGCCATGACCACTCGTTGCGAATCCAGTCCCATGCTGCCTGCTGCCCAGCGGCATTGGCCAGCACGCCGCGGAACCAAGCGCGCAGGTCCTGCGGCTTGATGGTGTCCGCATCCTCGAACAAGGCCACCAGGCGCTTAATCAATGCCGGGTCGGTCGTACTTGTCAGGGCGCGCGCAATGTCCGCTTTGTAACTAGCATCGGCCGTGGCCCGTGACGCTGCCACTAGTTGGTCAAACAGTGCGGCACTGCCGAAGTGCTTCATCTCGTTTTCGAGAATAAACACACGGGTGGCCGCCGGTAGTGTACCCGGGTTGTCAGCGTGCTGCTCAAATAACGCATGCGCCGTGGCAATACCGTCCGGATCTTCAGCGTACAAAGTAGCGCTGAGCACATACGGACGCGTCAACTGATCGTCGTTGGATTCGCCCGCACGTGGCGTCCAGCCCAAGCGCTCAACCTGACCAGCACTTAACTGGTCGTAGAACGCCCGCAACTGCTTTTCAGCCGGCGACTTTGGTGCCACAAACTTCTTCAGGTTGCCCGCCACCTGGTACAACGCGTCGTTGACCACGGTGGAGGTGCTTGATGCAAAGCGTGGTAGCAACGGCACCACGTCGGCGTACGAAATCTGCCGGCCCTCTGCCAGTAACCGCTGATCCTGGAGCAATTGCAACTGACTGATTGGGTCCAAACTGTCCGCGTTGGTCAAAATATCCTGCATCAACGTGTCGTCGTAGCGCACGATAAAGTGGGAATTGTTACCCACGTTCAGGCGGAACGGCTCCCCGTTAGCGGCGCGTAACTGGGCGTAATCCCCCAGTGTCACCGTACTCTCCTTGAAAATTTCTGGTGCCGCGTCGTAGTTGGCGTTGAGCGGAATTTGCCAGAGCCGTCCCACATCGTGGCCGTCACCGATAAAGAACTGTTGCTGACTCAGGGTCAGCTGACCATCCACCACCGCGGCCGTTACGACCGGGTAACCCGGCTGTTCGAGCCAGGACTGCATGATGGCCCCGACATCCAACCCGGAGGCCTCCCCTAGTGCAGACCACAAATCGCTCCCGGTAGCGTTACCGTACTGGTGGGCCGCAAAGTAGGCCTTCAAGCCGGCGCGCATGTGCTCATCCCCGAGCAGGGCGCGAACCATGACCAGCATCCGGGCACCCTTGGCGTACACAATCGCACCATCAAAGAGGGAGTCAATCTCAGCGGGATCCTCCACCTGCACGTGGACGGACTGCACCCCATCCGTAGCGTCACGCTGCAAGGCAGCCGGAGCTTCCGAAGTTTGGAACAGCTCCCAAACGTGCCAGTCAGGTTCCAGCGCGTCGACGGCCACGTACTCCATCATGTTGGCAAAACTTTCGTTCAACCAGAGGTCATCCCACCACTTCATTGTGACCAGGTCGCCAAACCACTGGTGGGCCAGTTCGTGCGCAATCACGGTGGCCACCAACTGCTTCATCTTGAGCGCGGTGTTGTCGGGATCTAACACGAGGTACGCCTCACGGTAGGTCACCAACCCCCAGTTTTCCATGGCGCCGGCAGAGAAGTCCGGCAACGCCAGCTGGTATGAGTGCGGCAGCGGGTACGGCGTCTGGTAGAAGTCCTCGTAGAACTCGATGGAACGCTTGGCGATGTCGAGGGCTAAGTCGAGCTCGTTGGCCGCGTGCGCCTTGGTGGCAAATACGCCAATTTCGACGCCGCTCTTAGTGTGGGTCAGCTTACTTTGCAGTTCACCAAACGCGAACGCAATCAGGTAGGTTGACATGCGCTTAGTGGTGTCAAAGTAGTGCACGCCGTTATCCTCGTGGGTTTCAGGCATGTTACTGATGATGGTCTCACCCGGCTGCTCGTCAAACTTCACGGCCAGGTTGAACGTCGCCTTTGCTTCCGGCTCGTCCACACACGGGAATGCCTGCCGGGCAGCAGTGGTTTCAAACTGCGTCCCGATGATTTGCTTCTTCACGCCGTCCACTTCGTAGTAGGACGGGTAGATACCCATCATGGTGTCGGTGAGCGGTGCGGAGTAGTCCACGGTCAAAGTGGTTGCGCCGGCTGCCGGTAACTCAATGCGAATGGCCTCCGCCGCTTCGTCGATGGTGAACGGTACGTTATCGCCGTTGCTCTTAACCGCGGTGATGGTCATCCCCTTCTCGTGGATAGCGACCGACTGCTGGGCGGCAGTCCCGGTGATGATAGACTGGCCGGTGATTTGCTTGGCGGCGCGGTTCACGTCAATGTAGAGGTCGTAGTGCTCCGGTTGAAAAAGCTCGTAAAAATGTGTCAATGCAGGCATGTTTCTTCCCTCCGTTTAATCTAATTAAGAATATCCTCATTATACGCTACATCTCCGCCCTGTGACCGTCCGGTTTTGAGGTTGCGTGTCCTGTTGGCTGGGCGCACTGGGGGGATAGCTTCGGTTGAGCGGCGGGGGCCGCTCAACCTGCGCCATCCCCCCAGTACGCCCACCACTTGCTATCAAATCCACGAAAACACTATCTATCGTAATATCAACAATTAATGTACGTTGATATTCGCAGATACACGCACATAACCAAATCCATCCATCAACATTTACAACTTTGGCCCCACGACAGCACCCCACCCCTATGCCAAAATGTAGTTAATGATATCAACAAAACGGAACCCTGCTTTTTTCCTAAAGAAATGGGTCAAAACTGTCGTTATATTTTGGTTAAGTCGATAATAATACTAGCTGTCACACCAGTGAGGGGGTCGGGACATGGAGAGCTCCACCAAAATACAGCGTCTGAGCCAACTCTGTGGCCTGGCCGTTATTATCACCTTGGCAATCGTCTGTTACCGCTACGGTATCTTGTCCTCCGTCACGCGGATGCAAGGCCTCGTTCAAACCGCCGGCATCTGGGGACCGATCATCTTTATCGGCCTCCAAATCATCCAGGTGATCTTCCCCATCATTCCTGGGGGTATGACCACCGTCGCCGCCGTCAGCATCTTCGGCCCCTTCTGGGGGTTCGTCTACAACTACATCGGCGTTAGCCTCGGCTCCATTGCCGCCTTCCTCATCGTGCGGCACGTCGGCCAGCGGTTTGTCCACGCCGTCATCCCTGAAAAATTTATCAATAAATACGAGCACTACCTGAATGATGGTCAGCGGTTCGACCGCCTCTTTGCCATCGCGATTCTGCTCCCCGTCGCCCCCGACGACTTCCTCTGTATGCTCGCCGGCTTGACCAAGATGCCCGTCAAGAAGTTTGTCTGGATCATCGTTCTCTGCAAACCCTGGACCATCCTGGCTTACAGCATGGGTATGAATACATTAATTCAGTTGTTACTTCAGCACCTATAACCCGAATTGCAAAGGCGTTGCCCCATCGAAACGGGCAACGCCTTTTGCGTAGCACTAATATGTTGCCGGCATCCGGGCCGACTTGACCACCAGGCCAATTGACGCCGCCCCGCACAGTACCATCACGGCCGCCATCCCCCAATTGCCTAGGAGTCCCGAGGCGCTCACCAGCATTCCCGCAATGATTGACGCCAGCGGGTTGACCGCCATCATCGCGCCGGAATACACGCCAATCCGCGCAGGGTTCATCATGTCCGCGCGCAACGTCTGGCTGGACGGCACCACGAACATTTCCCCCAGCGTGAGGATAATTGCGCTCACAATTAGCGGCCAGAACCGGTCACCCACAAAGGCGGAGGCGAAGCCCAAGGCGCTCAACGCTGCGCCCAGCGAGTACGTCTTTGCCAACGACCAATCGCGACTGATGCGGGTGAACAGGCCCATCATGGTCACAATCATGATGGTGTTAGTCAGCGTGACCATGGACAGCATACGCTGACCGTACAGGTGCACGCCCAAAATCGTGGTGGCGTGGAAGTCCGCACCCAGGTGGACTGCCAAGTAGTAGTCCGGCTGGCTAGAGATGATGCCCGCAAAGACCCAACCAATGAGGAAGAGCATGTACCGCCGATCCGTCATGACTTCCTGGTACGCGTGCAATAGCGAGCTAAGCGAATTGGACACCGCCTCGGTCGCGTGTTCGATTTCCTTCATCCCGAGCGTAATAATGCACAGGTTGACCACCGAAACGATAATCATTCCCGTCAGTAATTCAAAGAGGTAGTCCCGGAAGAACCAACCACCTAACGCCGACCCAATCATGACGCTGATATTCACAATCCAGTAACTAATTGAGTAAACGTACTGCCGGTTTTGCGGGGTCGACGCGTCAATAATCATCGCTTGTTCAGCGGGATTAGCCCCCGACGCCCCCACCCCCGCGATGAGAAAGCCGACAAAGGTCACGTGCGGATCCTGCAACCACGGGCTGTTCATTGTGGCAGCAATCGCGTAACCGGCGGCAATCATGAGCCCACCGCCAATCATCACCGGTTTCCGTCCATAAACGTCCGCCAAGTGCCCACCGTACAGTCCCGCCAGGAAGCTAGCAATTGATACCATAATGAGGAGCACGCCGGTCACCATGGTGCCAAAGTAGCGGGAGTAATAGATGGTCATGTTCGGCAAAATTGAACTGTTCAAGATGGCCACTAGGAACATGGTTAACATCCGCAGTTTCAAGTTGCGATTTAACTGTAAGAATTCTTTCATGACAGCCTCCAGAAAATCTCATACTTGAATAGTATACACGAAAGGATTCCCGGGGATTACGTTTATTTTGGAAGTCCTGCTAGGTGGCTTCTTCATACTGCATGGAACACAAAAATAGTGTCAGGAATTCATGTCCCAACACCACATTTATTTGCTAATAAGAAATTGAGCCTGATAGCTACGGCAACTACTCAATTCCGAATGTCTCATGATAGGTTCAAGTTGCCAGCAACAGCATGGCACCCATAAATTTGGTTTGCGTTTACGAATAATCGCACCAATTTTCCAATTTACTAATCCAGATAATATTCGTCCGCCTGCCGCTCCCAGTACTCACGGTCGGCATCCGTAATTTCCCGCAACACCTTTGCCGGCGTACCGACGACGATGACGTTATCCGGAACGTCTTTGGTCACCACCGCGCCGGCGCCCACTACGGAGTTACTGCCAATCGTGACCCCAGGCAGCACGGTGACGTTGCCACCCAACCACGTGTTGTCGCCAATCGTAATCGGCCGCGCAAACTCCAGTAGGTCGGTCCGCACACCCGCATCTACCGGGTGCCCCGCGGTCAGGAGGTTGACGCGCGGCCCGATTTTCACGTTATCGCCGATGGTAATCCAGTTGGTATCGAGGAAAACCGCGTTAACATTACAATAGAAGTTTTTGCCCACCTTGATGTGCCGCCCGTAGTCCACTTCAAAGGGCGGTTGCACAAAGACGTTGTCGTGCTCGCCCTGAAAGATGCGCCGCTCCAACGCAATAATTTCGTGAACGTGGTCTGCCGGTAACTGATTAATCCGTTGCACCAAGCGCTTGCCGGGCCACTCGCGGTTAAACTCCTTAATCTTATCCGTAACGTACAATTTACCGGCCAACATCCGGTCGTATTCTGGATCTTTGCTCATCTCGTACTCCTTTTGATTCAAATACACCGGTATGTGTGCGCGAGCAAGTTCCAGCGGTGAGCAGTCTACCCGGCTAGGGTTACTAGCCTCACGCTCACGCCCGTACCGGGCTACCGCGAATCATGGAGCCAAAGAAAATGCACTTTGTCTCCATGATTTGACGCTGTAACTCGCTTCGCTCGAACAGCGCAAGGGCTGGTAACTGCCGGGTAGACTGCTCACCACTTCCACTTGCTCGCGCACACATACCTACTATTAGGTTACATAGTTATTATCAAAGTTAGCCTAAACAAGAACAATACTATTCCTGTATGTACTCAGCCTTAACGTCTGTCTCGTCTTCAGTCACATTGCCGGCAAAATTAGGTGTGGCCAAAGACAACGTACCGCTCGCGTTGTAGAACAAATAAAATCGTTCCCCCACATACTGGCTACCGTCATCATTACTACTATCATCTGTGTCTATCGTATCAACAATATTGACCTGAGTATTTGCCTTCACCGTTCGGATATTGGGCCGACCAAAAACTCTGAATTGGGTCACTGGCCCTTGCCTAACCTCGGCAGCGACACGAGTTACGTCGGATGAATCATCAGACGTCGCAGGACCAGTAATAGTAAGAATGTAGTTATACGATTCACCCTGAACTGAATTAATGCTTATGGATCCAGGCTCGTTGACTCCATGGCCACGAAAAGTTACCCCATTAAAATCACCCGCGCCAACCGAATACTTAAACGGATCGTCACTTTCCTCAGAGCTAGCCACCGCACTACTACTCGTAGCCACGCTACTAGCGCTACTACTCGTACTCTGACTGCTCGACGTCACCGCCGTGCTACTGCTGGCGACATCCAGGCGGTTGTGGCGACCGCGTCCCAGCGCCATCCCCAGAATGAACACCAGTACCACCACCAGCGCCGTTATACCCGCAATGACCGTCCATTTCCATCCGGACCGCCGCTGTTGCTTGCGCCCCTGCCGTGAATCATTACCCATGTTGTACCACTTCCTCATCATCTTCTTGGCTAATAATAACATACGGCACACTGATTAATGAAAGGTCGTGAAAACGTTTGCTTTGCCGTCACTCACCCCTGTACACTGAAATTAGGAGGTGACAGTCATGCTGCAAAGTCGCACACTTGGTCCACATAACGCTGCCCAGACGGCCACATGCCAGTGGGTGCACGTCGACGCCGCCACCGTAGATGATGTACAGCCACTGGTTACCAAATATCACTTACCCGCGCCCTGGGTGGCAGCCGCACTCAATCCCCACGCCGATCCTCGACTAGAGGGGCTGGACGGCAAAGACGGCGTGCAGGGTTTGATTTTGTTGCGCGTCCCATACACCACACAAAATCCCAACAACCATCAGGTGTTCGAAACCGCGCCGCTAGCCGTCATCATGCGTGACGACCTGGTGGTAACCATCAGCGGCCAACCCCTCAGTATTTTGCCGGACATCGAACGGTTAGGGGCCGCGCACGATAACGTACCCGCCTTTGCTGCCGGGATTGTGCAGACCGTTTGCCATGAATTCACCGACGCGGCGGAGGATGTCGATGCCGATACCCGGGCGATGGAAAGCCGCGTGACTAACTCGTCACATAACGATCTGCTACTCGAAATCATGGCGTTGTCCAAGAGCCTGGTCTTCCTCGGAGCAGCCCTCAACCACAGCCACACCGTGGTGCACAAGCTACTAAACACCACCAGCATCTTTGCCCATGACGGGATCGGAGCCATCCTGCTCCATCGCGCCAACATCGAACTTGGCCAGGCGCTCACACTGAACGACAGCACCGAGAAAATTCTCGACCAGTACAACGCCACCATCTCGGCAATTGTCGCCAACAACCTCAACCTGATTATGAAGGTTCTGACCAGCGTGTCCATCATCCTGGCCATACCGCCCATCATCAGCGGTATCTGGGGCCAAAACACCTGGCTGCCGTGGTCCAATCACGACTACGGCTTCTGGGTAGTCGTGGGCCTGGCTCTCGCCCTCAGCCTGATTGTGGCGTGGTGGCTGCGGCGTAAAGAATATTTCTGATTTGCATCCCCGAAGACGCAAAACGGCCAGTCTGGATTATTGCCAGACTGGCCGTTCTATTACCGTTATCACTAACCGAGAACCGGTGCATTAACCGCATATTCAGGCTGCTTACCGGTCAGCACCTCGTCAATCATCCGCGCGGCGGTCAACGACATCGTGCGGTTGGCCTCCAGGGTGTTCGCCCCAATGTGCGGCGTCACCATCACGTTGGGTAGCGTCCACAACGGGTTATCGGCGGGCAGCGGCTCCTGTTCAAAGACATCGAGCGCCGCACCACCGAGCGTGTTGTCACGCAAAGCCGCGATGAGTGCCGGTTCGTCAACGATACTTCCGCGCGCAAGGTTCACCAGCCCCGCCCCGTCTGGCATCAGGCCGAATTCGTGCGCACCAACGCTGTGAATGGTGTCGGGCACCGCCGCCAGATGCAGACTAACATAGTTCGACTGCCGAAACAGGTCGTCCCAATCCACAAAGGTACCTTCATCGGTGGTCCGCGGATGCCGGTCGTAGATCAGCACGCGCGCGCCGAGTCCCGTCAGCATCTTTGCCAACAGCTGGCCCACATGTCCAAAGCCGACGATACCGACCGTCGCGTCACCAACCTCGTGGCCGAGCAATTCGTGCGCGGCCACCCATCCGTCTTGGCGGGTCTTCACCCGCGTCTGCGGAATCTGCCGGGCGAGCACCAGGATATCCATCAGTGCGGCCTCCGCTACGGCCCGGGCGTTCGCACCCGGGGTGTTGGTGACCCAAACACCTTTTTGTGCGGCAAAGTCGACGTCGATGTTGTCGTAACCCACGCCGCGGCGGGCCAAAACTTTAAGGTTCGGCATCTGGTCATAAATGGCGTTAGAGAGCGGCTGACTAATCATCATCACACCCGCGGCGTCCGGCGCCAGCTTGAGGATTTCCTCCTCACTAGGGTCGTCCGCAGTAATTACTTCATAACCATGTTGCTCCAAGTAATGGTCAGTTAATGCGGCGGCCATTGTCGGTACAATTACTTTTGTCTTCAATTATTTCACCAGCCCCACGTTTTATTCGGCCGCACCGGACTGGACCGCCCGGTTGTGGCTGCGTATCTGCTCAAGATACCGCTGTGCTTGGCCGGCGTCAAATTCGCCTTCCGACTTTGCGCTTATTGTTCATTCTCACGCGCCAACTGCTGCACACGTGCATCGATCTCGTCGCGCACGCTGCGAAAGACGGTCAGAATATCTTCCTCGCTGCCTGTTGCCGCAGCCGGATCCGTCAACGGCCAGTGACGCCGCTCCACACTGGGTGGCGTAACGGGACAACGGTCGCGGGCATCACCGCACAAAGTAACGACCAGATCTGAGTTTGACAAGTACGTTGGGTCAATCAACTTTGAATGGTGTTGACTGATATCAATACCAACCTCGGCCATCACGGCGACGGCACGCGGGTTAAGGCCGTGTACCTCCACGCCGGCGCTAGCTACACGCCACTGTGAGCCAAGATAATGCCGGGCAAAGCCCTCGGCCATTTGGCTGCGGCACGAATTCCCCGTGCATAAAAAGTATATTTGTGGCATTGCGAGCCCCCATCAATTTAATCGGAATTCTTGACAACACGAATACGCCTACGTTCAAAAGCATACATAAACAGGCCCAGCAATAACGCAAACCTTAGCGCCGAATATACCTCAGACCACGAAAACAACAGTCGCCAAAAGTTACCCTGCTCATAATCAATTGCGCTATTCAACAGCCATTCGGTCACAAAAATCGTGGGAGCCAACCAAAGCCATCGATGACGCAGCCGACGCAACACCATTGGCCGCTCCTCCGGTGTCACTTCATTCCAAAATATCCCAGAACGACTCAAAGGAATCAAAACACCAAAAATGGTGATTGCGAACAAACCCACAATCTGTACGGCTAGGGCAATATAGAATAACAACTCAAAGCTAGTGGTTTGACTGCGCACAGCCCACAGCGATAATACCAACCCGCTCAGTAGATCGTACACAAACATAAAGGCAAGCGCGCGAAGGGATAACCGCCCCACTTCCGCGCGCATATGCTCGTCAACCACACCAGGAACATCATAAAACCATTTAATTAGACGGTCATCCCAGCTAATCTTTCTCCTCATCTTGACCCCTCCAGAATAAAGTATTCAAATCAGTCCCCAACGCCCTCGCAAGTCGCAAGCACAAATCTAGAGACGGATTGTATTTATCGTTTTCGATTAAATTAACCGTTTGCCGGGCCACACCAATCTGTTCGGCCAAAGCCAGTTGCGAAAGGTGTCGCGCCCGCCGATATTCCCGCACTTGATTCATATCCATCCTCACCTATATGTCATTTATATCTGACACTATCAATTTAGAACGGATTGGTAATTTTGTCAACTATAAATGACATATTATCAAAAAAACTCATAGCTGATACCTGATGAAAATGACTCAAGCCCAACGGTATGCCCAACCGCCTCACCTCCACCAACCGCCATAGCAACCCACACCAAAACGGGCACCCTCAATTCGACGGTGCCCGTTCTGAAACAATTATCTAGTTAATATGCACGTCGCCGCCGCACGCCGGCGCTAACCGCGACGACAATCATCAAACCCGCCATAGTAGCCAGCACACCCAGCCCCTGCAGTCGGTACTGGCCGCCAGTTTGGAGGATGTGGTCCCCCGAATGGCGAACCGAACCGTTGCCGACGGGTTCAAAGGTGTTCGGTAACCGGTGGGTCCCGTTCGGCTCGCTAGGTACGGTACCATTCAACCCCGACTTGGGTGTGTACGTGTAAGCAGTGTGATCGGCGTTGAAGACTAACGCTACTGGCGCCGCGGCTTTGGTTACACCTGCACCGGCGAGCTCCTGCACGAGGTAGGTGGCATTCAAAGCCAGCCCCGTTTCGTGTGCCAGCCCGTCGGCGTCGGTGACCAGCATCACGCTCATTGCGTTGGCGCCAGTTACCGACCGGTACGTGCTGGAATTCTGCGCATCAATCGGTTCGCCGCCCGCCGCTTCAATTAGCGTGACCTGATAACGGGCACCCGCTAACGGTACTGTCTGCTGGGTGACGCCCTCACTTGGCGCAGAAACCCGCTTACTGACGGTCAAAGTTGCAGTGTCACTCGTCGCGTGTACTGCGCGCGGCTGCGACCATGCCACTAAGCCCACCAGTGCAGCAATGATTAACACCAGCTTTTTCAAACGTCTCCCTCCCTTCGTCCAACAATACTACCCCTTCATTCTTCAACCTAAGCATTAGACGCGGCGCCGTACGACCATGCCGGTTGTACCCAGAACAACCGCGAGCACGCCCGCAACCACGGTGAGGAACGTGCCGTGACCACCAGCATGAGGATACTGATTGATTAAGTCAGCGTCGTTTTGCTCGTCCACAACGAACGTAACCTCAACATCGGCACCGTCAATCTTGGCGGTGGCAGTATCCACCGACGCATCATAGCCACCCGGTAAGGTACCCAAAGATGCGGTGTAATCGCCACCGGTAGAGTTCATCGCCAGCGTCACGGTCCCGTCAGCGCCGGTATTACCACTCATAACTTTGCTACCGTCACTACCCGTGACTGTCACGGGTACATCGGCCAACGTCATGGCCTGACCCTGACTATTCACAATCTTGGCGATGATGTCGTAGGCAAAGCGGAAGGTTTCGACCCGGTCCGCCGCCGTTGACGGTGGAGTGTAAGTCTCAGTGGCAGTGCCCACGCCGGCAACGTTCGCCTTGTCGTGCTTCTCGCCACGCCATGGACCATACTGGCTAGCATTAAGCTGAAACTGTGGTAAAACAACTTTACCCGTCCAACCAGAGCCAAAAGTAATCGACTTCAACTGTGACTGCAGTGTACTACTACTGTACACGTAAGTCGGGAATACCTTATCACTCGCGCCGTATGCACCACTGATAGTCCAGCCGGACAGATCAAGTTTGGTTAAAGCGTTATCGCCCCAGAAGATGTTAGTAATGTTAGTTTTACCATTCGCCAGCAGCTGCCATTTGGACACGGGCAGGTCCGTAACGCTCGACATACCCTGGAACATACTGGTCAGATTAACAGCATTACCTAAGGTCCAACCGTCAATACCGGGTAATGACGTCAACTTGGCGTCGCCATAGAACATAAAGCCCAGCTCAGTCGCACTAGTCGGCTGCCAGCCCGAAATATCTAGGCTGGTCAACCCCGTCATTGCTCTGAACATCTGACTAAAGTCGTCACCTTTGGCCACATTCCAGTTGCTCAGGTCCAGACTCGTAATTGCCGTATCATTCCAAAAGACATCCGCAAAATTGGTAACTGCGGAAGTATCCCAATTTAACCGCCCGCCAAAAGTCAGCTTCGAATCATTTTGGAACATTCCTTGTATATTGGTATTACTTTGCATCTTCCAGTTGAGCACGGAATCAATGTTGGTGAGCGCACTCATGTTCCCAAAAGCATACGAGGTATCGGTAACCTTGCTGGTATTCCAACCACTTAAATCCGGCATCGTTGACAACGAGCTATCCATGTAGAACAGCGAGGCCATGCTAGTGACCTTGCTAGTATTCCAATTCTGAATCCCGTCAACGGAGGTCAAATTCGGTTGATCCTCAAAGGTCCATTGCATTGAAGTCACGTTACTTGTATCCCAATTACTCGTCCCCTCGATTGTCGTGAGCAAGGCATTCGTGTTGGTAGAACTCGTCGTGTTGGAACTATGCGATGAGAACAAGTAGTCCATCGTGGTCATGCGGGAAACATCGACGTTGCTAAGCCCCGTAATCTTCTGCAGGTTGGTGAATCTTTGGAATAGGCCTAACGACTTATCGATGAAGACTGTGGGTCCCTCAAAGCTGACGGCATTAACATCGGTCAATTTGAACCCCGACGATCCGGACGCCGCGTAAATACTGTTGGCTAGTGCGGTTGTGGGAGCCGTTCCGGAAACGTGGAGGGTCCCGGCGGAGTCCAGATATGCCTGCGCCCCACCCATGGCCGTCGCCCCCGCGGGATTTGTCAGCGAGGTATAAATGTACCACGTCGCTTTCTTGCTCGAAGCGTTATAAGCGCTTTGATTGAACGTTGACGCCGCGTGAACAGATTGTGTTGGTGTCGATGCAGTAGCCGTCGCTAATCCCACGCCCAGCAAAAATGCTGGGAGTATTAACAAGACTAGCCCGCGTTTAGAAACGCGATTGCCGTGATTACCCACCTGGGCCATCCACACGGTGAAAGCCGTAATCCAGCCGACCACAATGGTCAACAGCCATTTCAGTGGATTGACTAATAACGATTCAGCCTGATCAACGTCGGTTCCCACTGGCTTTGAGTCGCGGGTCGGGCTAGTCAGCACGGACTCCGGAAGTGCACGGCGCATAATGATGAGGCGCATTTGTGCAAACGCCGCAGTGCCCCATATTTTCATTGTCGTGCCCCCTTTCTCAAATTGCCAAGAAACGGACGTGGGCATACGCCACACGCCCGTTAATCATTGACGTTATCCGCGGTAACTATGCGTTACGCTGACGACGCTTCATGACGTATACACCGGCACCACCCGCAACAATCAGTGCGGTAGTGAAGGCGTACAGCACGATCCGTGCCTGGGAACCAGTCAGTGGCAGGTTTGGCATAATGTTGTCGTTATCGACAACCGTTGCGTCAGACTTCGTGTCCTGAGTGGCAGTAACTTCGTGAACCTTCTGTTCAACATCGTAACCAGCAGGTGCGTCAGTTTCGACCAGGTAGTACTTCTGTTCGTGGCTCGTCTTGTCGACTTGCAGACCAGTAAATTCAGCCTTACCAGAGTCATCAGTCTTGGCGGTCACAACGTTACCATCTTTGTCGGTAACAGGGTTAGTGCCCTTTTCGGCATCTTCCTTAGTTGGGTAAAGCGTGAAGACGGCGTTAGCCAGTGGCTTGTTGTCCTGGTCGGTCTTGTCGACGTCAACGTTACCAAAGTAAACGGTTGGCGTAGGCGTGTTGTCGTCGCCATCACCACCAGGAGTGGTTGTCTGGTGGGATTCAGTATTAGGGGTAATCGTACCCTTGTAGTAAGTATCAAAGGTGTTAATGATCTTAGCATCGGAGTCGGCGTTGACCGTCGTGTCCAAAGTAGCAACTAACTTACTGTCAGAAGAGGCGGCGGCAAACTTCTTAATCCCCGCATCCGTCAATTCAACGGTTACGGTCGTCTTACCATCAGCCTTGGTTGTGGTTACCGTGTAGTCAGTATCCTTGGTCAAGGCGGTATCAGTCATACCAGACTGGTCGTTAGGCGAACTAATCACCACTTTGGAAACATCCTTATAGGTCATCAAGTTGTCGTCCAGGACATCGACTAACTTCAATTCGTTCGCGTATGTCTTGTAGACGGTCGTGTCGGTGGTAGTCTTGCTGCCATCAGCGTTAGTGACGGTTTCGGACGTGTTACCAGCAGTTTCCACACCAGTGTCATGAATATCGGAAGGACGGTTGATGGTCATGTTCCAGCTGACGTCCGTACCAGTCTTCACACTATCCTCAGTCGTCCCATCTTTGAAAGTCTTAGTTGGGTTCAGCTTCATGCTGTCCTCATCAACCTGGTTCTTAGGGTAGATGTTAACGTCGTATTCCAATGACTTGTCGCCAGTCGTTGCGTCCTTGTGCGTCATTGGCACGTGAACGATGAATGGCTTAGCAGCTTCCTTAACGGCAGCACTAGCCTGCTCAGTGACCAGGTAGTAGCCGTCGGCGGAAGTGCCAGTACCAAGGGCAGCCGTAACGGTACCATCAGCGGCAGTTGTTACGGTCTGTTCAGTAAAACTGGAATCAACCGTGTAGGTACTTGAATCGTTGCCATCAAAGGTCTTGCCAGCGACGTGACTAACCTTCTGGATGGTAAAACTAATACCACCCAGTGGCTTAGCGTCATCAGGAACCGTTGTGCTTGGTTCCTCGTCGCTACCAGTGGCTGGAGTACCAGTGTACTTATGTAGCGTAATGCTACGGGCTGACGTGTCGTCGGAGACGAGCGCGGAGCTACTTGAAGCAGCTGATACAGTGGCTGCATAGTGGTTGCTGATTAGCGGAGCACTAGCGGCACCCAAAGCACCGAGGGCTAACCCGCAGACCCCAACAATGTGGACAATCTTCGTTTTGTTCATAATGAATCTCCTCCATAAATGTGAGTAACATTTTGCTAGGTGACACCCCCCTGACACCTAACACTATGGTCAAAGTCTAGCACCCACTACTTGCCTGGTGTGGAAAGCGGACGGTTCTGACCAGGACACTTCTGACCCGTAAAATTCACATGGATTTCACAAAGTCTTCATAAGGTCGCTACGGGCATTATGACCCATCATCAACTAGGTTCATTAATCGAGTGATCCCGGCAAGGTATCAACCACTGCCAACCCAGCTAACACCTAGACATATACTCGCGCCAAGCAGCACTAAATGAGTTCCATTCCACGCCCTCTACTAATTGAAAACAGCACGGAGGATTTTGAAAACCGTGTTACTTTCCCCAATAGCCACAAAGGAGCACTAGTGATCAACTCACCGGTGCTCCACTAATTACGTTCAGTTTATGCCGCGTGCCGTCGCTTAGCGAGAACCACGCCGGCCCCACCGATAATGATGAGCAACCCGGCCATTCCGTAAAGCAACAACTGACCGTTCTTCCCGGTTAGCGGCAGATTAGGAAACGCGTTATCGTGATCCTTGACCGTTGCGTCCACGCTCGTGTCGCGCTTAGCGGTGACCTTGAACACGCCACCGTTGAGGTCGTACCCCACGGGCGCGTCGGATTCAACCGCGTAGTAGTCTTGCTGCTGCGTGGTTGGATCAACGTATAGGCCGACGAACTGCGCGACTCCATCACTACCGGAAATGGCCGTCATTACCTTGCCGTTACCGTCCTTAACCGGGTTGGAACCCGCCTTGGCGTCTGCCTCCGTTTTGTACAGCGTAAACGTCGCGTTGGCCACGTGATTACCGTCCTCATCCGTCTTCTGAATATCGACGTTACCCGTGTAGACCACGGGCGCGCTGGTATCCGCACTCGTCGGCTTAGTCGGCTTCATCTCGTCCGTGGCGCCGTCCGTGAGCGGCTTGCTGGTACCCGAGTGTTCGTGGATGACCTGCGTTGTCGCCGTACCTTTATAGTAGGTATCGAACGTGTTCACAATCTTGCCCGTGGTGTCCGCCGTGATGGTGGTCGCCACCGGAATGACCAGCTTGGTGCCCTCCGGCTGGGCCGCAAACTTCTTAATACCAGCAGCGGTGAGGGCAAAGACGGCCACGCTATAGTCGCCATCGACCTTCAGCTTACCAGCCGGTGCTTCCGAATCGTCGTAATCGGTGGTTTCCAGCTTCGTCTTGGTGCCATCCGGAGCCAGCATGTAAATGTAGCTGTAGCCGCCGTAAGTCAGGTTCTTCGTGATTAGTGGGTCCGACAGAATGAGCTTGCTGGCGTACGTCGTCTTGCCGCTATCGTCCGTCGTCTGGATGTCAGCTGGCCGGGTCACCACGAGGTCCCACACAATCATGCCACCCTGCATCGTGGAGGTCGCGCTGACCTCGGGGGCCTCCCCATCGGCGGCGCCTGCTGCCTGGGCATCCTGGACGAACTTCTCCGGGTTCAGCGCAACGGCGTCGTCATCGACCTTGTTCTTCGGGTACACGTTCACGTCGTACAGCAAAGTCATGTCGCCAGTGCTGGCGTTCTTGGTCGTTTGCGGCAGGTGGATGATGAACGGCGCTGCGGCGGTGGCGACCAACTTGCTGGCCTTCTCAACCACCAGGTAGTAACCATCTGCAGCTTTGCCGATTCCCACGTTGGCTACGGCCTTACCGTCAGCGTCGGACGTAACCGCCATGGCGGTGAAGCTCGTGTCTACGGTATACGTGGAGCTGTCGGCGGCCGAGAGTGTCTTGCCCGACACCTTCTCAACCTTAGTCACGGCGAACTTGATTCCCTGCAAAGGCTTGCTGTCACTCGGGACCTTGCTAGCGTCCGCCGTGGTCCCGGTCAGCTTGTCCGTGCTGGGCGTCGCGCTTTCCGTGTATTTATGTAACGTGATGGTGCGCGCCGAGGTGTTATCTTCAGCCGTTGCGGCAGCCACCGGCGTGCTAGGAATGGCCCGAACCGCCGTCATGACGCCCGCCAGGCACCCCAGCACTAGTCCGAGTACCAACAACCCGTGGATGAACTTTGTTTTCTTCATGACATCAAATCCCTCGTTATACCCGACTTTTCTACATAGCATTAATGTAGCATGCCCATTAGTACACGAATGGTGACCGGTCAGAAGTGGCCCGGTCACTTCTGACCACCCACTATTCGTGTACAAGTGCGTACCCTCAACAATCCGCGCCGTACCGGCATTATGTACGGATACGGGCTTAAGCCGCGTGCCTTGGCGCATACAGTGAATGTGGTATGCTAAACGCAGTTATGTATTAAGAGAGGAAACAGTGGTATGGAAAAGCGGCGGCGCGCACGGGACCCTTGGTTCAGTATTATCTGCACGCTCCTCGTCGTTGTGGGCGTGGGGCTTATTTTGACGCCCACGATTTATTCGCGCGTAGTCGCAGGTCGGTACCAGCAGGACGTCCGGGTCTACAAGCAGCATGCCCAGACGACCACCAGGCGGACGCAGCGGCTAACGGCGTACAACCAGGCCCTGGCGGTCGGTCAACGAGGTACGCTCCCGCTCACCACGAACCAACTGAGCCACACGATTGGCTACGTGACGATTCCGCGAATCCACGTGCAGAATCAACCTATCTATTACGGTGATGACGACAACACGCTGGCTCATGGTGTCGGCATCATGCCGGGAACCAGCCTCCCCATCGGCGGGCGGTCAACGCTCAGCGTCATATCGGGGCACTCGGGGTTCAACAACCAGGTCATCTTTGATAACATTCGCCACCTCAAAAACGGTGACCGCTTCTACGTCACCGCACTGGGTCAGCCGCGCCACGCGTATCGGGTTTACAAGCGGATGGTGGTGGCTCCGAGTGGCAAAGCCGCGTTGGCCCCCATCCGCATTCAGCAGGGCAAAGACATTACGGTGCTCCTGACGTGCACGCCGATTTTCATCAACTCGCACCGGCTGCTAATTTTCGGCAAACGGGTACCGATAAAATCCGCCAAGCCAACAACCTCGCCAGCCCCAACCACGCACACTAACTGGTGGCTGTACACCACGATAATCGTGATCACAATCATAGTCGTTGCGGGCGGCGTAACGCTGGTTATGCGGCACCAACATCAATCCAAGGACATTAAATGATGAAAAACTTTATCCGGTGGTTTTGGAGCCCCCTACTATTATTAATACTCACGGCGGCCGCGGTCTGGGCGGGCGGTTTTGTCATTACGCAGGACGTACCGGTCACCTCTGCACGTTGGCGCAGTTACGCCAACAGCAACGCAGCCAAGCGGGCTAACACAACCGCCAGAATTAACGACGTCGACACCGCGACTTTGACCCGAGCACAGGCCCACACTAGCGCGTTACAACGGCAGTATGGGATGGGCGAGCTGCGGATTCCGGCGACGAACACCGACCTGACGATTTACTCCGTGGTGAATAACGCGACGTTGTCAACGGGTGTGGCGCGCTACTTTCCCGACCGCAAGATGGGCCAAGGCAACAACGTTTACGCCGCGCACAACTTGATCGGCGCGGACATCCTCTTGAACCGGACGGCGGACCTCCGCAAAGGTGATGAGGTGACGCAGACCGACTTCCGTCACGTGTACCACTACCGCGTGGTGTACAACCGGGTGATTCGGGAGACGGAGACAACGGTGCTGAACCAAACGAGCGAGGGCCGGATTACGCTGATCCACTGTGAAGGCCCGCTGAACACTCCGTTCAGGCGCGTGGTCATCGGTCGCCTAAGCAAAGTCACGGCCTACCACGCGGTCAAGGAGCCGCGGCGAACGTGGTTGCGGACCGGGCAGCGGGTGACTGGCGTACTCGCGAACAGCCGCGTTAACCGGCCGCTGGCGGTAGCGGTGCTCGCGGTCTTCGTCCTCCTGCTGGGGTATGCGTACCGCGGGTTCTACAACAGTCGCCGATAGACAAAACGAGCAACTAGCAGACAGGGTTAGTTGCTCGTTTTTGTTGGTTGGCGGTTCTGGCCGGTGGGAGTGCTGCGGGGCACTACGACTTGGTGGACCGCTCCACGGTGA
>NZ_BCVS01000019.1:0-28675 GCF_001591865.1 Lacticaseibacillus pantheris DSM 15945 = JCM 12539 = NBRC 106106 | reverse complement strand
AGAATCGCGGCGGAAACCCGCTTGTACTTGGCGGGTTGGAGCCTTCGCCCTAGCAGTGGTCACCATGGAGTACCCCACGTAAGCCGTAGCTCACCGCGCCGCTCACCCAACCAGAAATACCGCCCCGTGACAACCAGCTACTTGGCGTTAGGCACCATACCGACCGACGCGGCCTAACGCTACTGTAGTATCCATTTTTCCAGTTACGTTGCGTCAGTCACAAAAACATCGTGTAGTTCGCGATGCCTGTTAGTGAATTCGCACGAGATATGGGTACCGTTTATCGAACTGACGGGTGCCGGCAAAGTGGTGGTGGGGTGGAGGCGTCGTGTCCGTAGACGTGGTTGCTGCGATCCCGTAGCGCTGTAAGAACGAAGTGACGTACAGCGGCAAATTATTGAGATTGAGTGCATTTCTCAAACTCAATAATTCGTGGGAGGACGGAACGTCCGGAGCGTGCGGGTGTAGCAAGCCACGGCGGAGGGCACGAAAGCCGCAACCCCACCACCACTTTGCCAGCACAGCACGACTCGGTCCACAACCCGCTTGACAAAAGTAAGCCGGCAGACTATGATAACGTCAGCATCGGGCGAGCCGCCCGCCCCCCAGTCATAGTAGTGCCTCACAGGAAGAACGGTCGCCGACTGCAAGCCGTTCAGCGCGCACGAATCCAAGCTAGGGTGAACAAGTTAATATAGTAATTAAAAGAGTGAAGCGTTGCTTCGAACGAGGATGGTACCGCCCGGTAAGGGTGCCTCGGTCGGGCAGCGCTTTTTGTCACAAGACGGTATGTGGAGGACGGAACCATGATGGCACAGACGCGTACAAAACGGGTAGTAGTTAAAATCGGCACGAGTAGCCTCATCTACCCGGACGGCAAAGTGAATTTACAAACGATTGACCGCTTGGCGTACGCCCTGTCGGCTTTGCAGAACCAGGGGTGCGAGGTCCTGTTAGTTTCTTCTGGCGCAATTGGTGTTGGCCTGGATCTCATGGGGCAACACGACCGGCCCGCGGCCATCGCCGGGCAACAGGCGTTAGCCGCCATCGGCCAATCGCAACTGATGTCGCTGTACACGCGGCGGTTCACCGATTACGGGTCGATGGTCGGACAGCTGTTGTTGACCTACGACGTCTTTGACTACCCCGTCAGCCGGATTCACGTGCTCGACACGATTGAGGCGCTGCTCGCCCAAAGTATCATCCCCGTCATCAACGAAAATGACTCGGTCGCTACGGACGAGATGGATCACCGCACCACCTTTGGCGATAACGACCAGCTGTCCGCGCTCGTTGCCCGCCAGGTGGACGCCGACGTGCTGATCGTCATGTCGGATATTGACGGCCTCTACAACGTGGACCCGCGCAAGTATGCCGACGCACACCTGCTGCACCACGTGACGCGGGTGACGGACGCCATCCTGGCTGGCGCTAGCGGGAGCTCTACACGCTTTGGTACTGGCGGGATGGTCACCAAGCTGAAGGCGGCGAACACGATGATTGAGGCGGGCAAAGAAATGGTGTTGGTCAACGGCGCGGATCCACGCGTCGTGCTCCGCGTGATGGCCGGCGAGGATATCGGCACCCGTTTCTGTCCCGCCAGCATGATGCCGGGCAACGAGCAGGCGACTTTGCGACACTAACCCATAGGAGGAAAGCTCATGGACATGGTACAGACAAACGATTTGCAGGCAATGGGCCGGGCAGCCAAAGCCGCGGCGGCAATCTTGGCGCAGCTCCCTGACCCCGACAAACAGCACGCCCTGAACGTGATGGCGGATGCCCTCGTGTCAGCGACGGACGCGATTATGGCGGCCAATAAGCAAGATCTGGATGGGGCCACCATTGACCCACGGTTCGTGGACCGGCTACGGTTGACGCCGGAACGGATTCAGGACATGGCCGACGGTTTGCAGCAGGTTGCCCAACTCAAGGACCCGACGGCGCAGATTGACCGTGGTTGGGTGACTGAGGACGGGCTCACCATCACCCAGCGGCGTGTACCGTTGGGCGTGGTGGCCATGATTTACGAGGCACGGCCGAACGTGACGGTGGACGCGGCGGGCCTGGCTTTCAAGAGCGGCAACGCGGTCATCCTGCGTGGGGGCAAAGAGGCGTTGAACAGCAACCGCGCCCTCGCCACGACTTTGCGTGATGCACTGGTCAGCGTCGATTTACCGGCGGATGCGGTCCAGCTCATTACCGACCCCAGCCACGAATTGGCGAACGAACTGATGCACCTCAACCAGTACGTGGACGTTCTCATTCCACGTGGCGGGGCTGGCCTGATTCGTGCGGTTGTGCAAACGGCTACCGTCCCCGTCATTGAAACGGGTGCCGGTAATTGTCATATCTACGTGGACGATGCGGCTGACCTAGAAATGGCGCGCAAAATTGTGGTGAACGCTAAGGTCCAGCGGCCATCGGTATGTAACGCGGCGGAGAAACTGCTGATCAATGCCAAAGTGGCGGAGGCGTACCTGCCAACTTTGGCCGCCGACCTCCGCGCGCACGGTGTGGAATTGCGTGGGGATGAACGGGCGCGGGCCATCGTGCCAGACATGGTGGTCGCCACGGATGAAGATTGGGACACGGAATACAACGATCTGATTTTGGCGGTCAAAGTGGTGGATGATGTGGACGCCGCGATTGCGCACATTAATGCGCACAACACGAAGCACTCGGAAGTCATCATTACGAACGATTTGGCGCACAGCCGGCGGTTCCAGGATCTGGTGGACGCGGCCTGTGTGTACGTGAACGCGTCGACCCGCTTCACCGACGGCTTCATGTTCGGCTTTGGGGCGGAAATCGGTATTAGCACCCAGAAGCTGCACGCGCGTGGACCAATGGGCTTGAGTGCCCTGACGACCACGAAGTACGAGATTAATGGAAACGGACAGGTGCGCAAGTAGAGCATATTGGTATTCAGGTGTAATTATTAGGTGAGGGGGATTTGATCATGGATCAAAATAGCATCTTGGTGCAGCGTCATTCAGCGCGAGCGTTTGAGGACAAAGCAATTCCGGTGGACGTGATCAAGGATATCGTGCGTGAGGCCGCGTTGGCCCCATCGTGGGAAAATTCACAGCCGTGGAAGGCGTACGTCGCGACCGGGGAAACCGTTAAGCGCATCCGGGCGAGTCACTTTGACCTGGCCAGCAAGGGTACGAAGAGTTGGACGGAGGTTGTGCCACCCCAAAGTTGGTCGGCGTACACGCAGGGCAACATTGACCAGTGGTTGGTCGCAACCAAACAATCTTTGGGTGATGCCACACCGGAACTTTTTGAGGCCAATAAAAACCTGTTCAACGCGCCTGCCATTGTCTACATCACGATTCCTAAGGACGCATCACACTATTCGGCGTACGATGCCGGGGCGTTTGGGTACGGCTTACTGTTGGCGGCTCAGGAACACGGCCTACGCGGAATTCCCGCGTACGAGTTTATTCGTCATCCAGCTGAGGTCCGGGCGCAGATTGATATTCCCGAAGATGAGTCGTTGATGATGGGGGTCGCACTCGGCTTTGCAAAGGATAATCGGTTGAACTCGTTGAGAACCGAGCGGAATGATTTGGGTACGATTTTGAGGATTGCGGACTGATAATACCATTTAGTTGGTTTATTGGATGGCTACCCAGAATCTTTCCGAATCGGTGTGCCATAAGTTAGTGAGGACGCGTGCTTTCGTGCACGAATCATAATCAACTGTATTGCTAGTAGGCGCATTTGATGGCGTTTGCTAGCTTTTTTATTGGCTGGCTCTCAATGTACTTGTTTATACTGTGTATATACCTCATACTTAAACCAGAGGTGGTAAGCATGACCGATAATCAAGGTATCAAACGGACAGTGGGCAAGGTGAACAACAGTTTGTATTTTACGATACCCGCGGATATTGTCGAACGGCTCAGATTAAGCAAAGGAGAACGGTTAGCCGTATCCTTAGAGGACGGTGCAATAGTTGCGCGGCCCGAGCGTGAGGCTACTAGTGACGACGATTTGCGCCAAATTGACCAGGTGATTGACCGTTACATGGATGCAATGAAGTATCTGGAGGACAAGTAGATGCATTATCTTTCGGCGGCCGATATTATTCGGATTAATGCACGGTTGCAGCAACGGTTTGGGACCGAACCAGCAATTCGTGACGCCGTAGCTCTGGACTACATTGTGCAATCTGCTGAACAGGAAGTCTTTGGGGTTAAACTCTACCGTTCCGCTGTTGAGTTGGGCACCTATTACTTAATCAAGATTACGAAGAAGCATTGCTTTAACGATGCTAATAAGAGAACGGCATTAATCAGTTTTGTATGTTTTTTGATGCGTAATGGCTATGAACTTCGTCCGGATGCCCAGATTACGCTGGCTACAGAAGTTGTAAAGATTGCTGCGGCTGACCGTGAAAGTGACGAGTTGTGGTCTGAAGTTAAAGATCATGTAGCCCAGGCAATCGAGGAGGTTCGTTAGCATCGATTGTACGGAATCATTATTTCCCACGGTCGACTCACACCGCCAAAACGGTTATAATGATTTTCGACGTAATCGCCAGGTGGCGATAGAACAGAGCAGGAGGTAGTTAACTGTACTTTAAATCATGGAACAAAGTGTAATAACGGGATTTTATCAAGACGCAATAATTAAGTGGAAGACATCTTGATACCCAGATGTAGTAGTTGCAACTAAATGCAATCATTTGTTGCAATTTGCGAACTGCCATAACTTACTCTCCAAATTGTAAACCGCGTAGAATAGGCAAAGCCTACTAAACACTATCAAATCACGCTTGTTGAGTGCCTCAATACCAGCGTAAAATTTAAGGTGTTGAATAGTTGCTGCGGTGTTCTATGTTTACGTTTGGGGAGTGAGCCAGAATGATTAAAACACACAAAATTAAGTTGTACCCCAATGCAACCATGTGCCGCGCGTTCCAGCAGTTATTTGATTACCGACGTTACTGCTATAACCTGGCACTCGAATCATGGAACGGCATGTACGATGAGTCATTGTTAATGGGTGATAAGTCATTACGGCCAAACGAACGTAAGGTAAGGAATGAGCTGGTCAACAACAAGCAGGATTGGCAGTACGAACTTTCAGCCCGCGTTTTACAGCTGGCAGTACATGACTTAGCTCAGGGGTGGCGGAACTTTTTCAATCCGCAAATGCCCAGCCACAGGCAACCCCGGTTTAAGTCTAGGAAACGGTCACGCAATACATTCACAACTGATCGGGCACAGGTGGTTAACAACAAACTGCGCTTAGATCGACCATATGGTTACACATCGTGGTATGACATCCGGATGGCTGAATCGGTACGCTGGATTGGCAAGCTAAAAACTGCGACCGTAGTCGAAGAAGCTGATGGTTATTATGTTGCGCTAGCTGTTGAGGTTGACGATAGTGTCGCAGTTAAATCCGGGCACGTTGTTACCGGCGTAGATGCCAACATTGCCCGCTTTGACTATCGCGATGCCACGGGCTACCAATCGGTTTCGACCATGAGTGCTAAGCTACTGCGGTTGTACGAGCGTATCACCCATTATCAACGGTTGTTGGCACGTAAACGGTTGGTAAATCCGTCCCATTTCCGGTCCCATAACTACCGCGCAACGAGAGCCAAGTTGCAGCGGGATTATCAAAAGGTGACCCGAATTCAGATGGATTTACTGCACAAGTTTACGCATCAGTTAGTACAAACCAATGACGTGATTGCGATTGAGGACCTCGATAACCTGCACATGCGCATGAACAAACACTTAGCCAAAAACTTGCACCGTTCACTGTTTGGCCAGTTCAAGGCAATCATGCAGTACAAATGTTCATGGGCTGGCGTGAAGCTAGTCATGGTGGATCGCTTCTATCCGAGCACCCAGCGGTGTTCGCAATGTAGCTTCGTCAAAACCGGTGCGAACAAGATCGACTTAGAGGGTAATCGCCGGCATCATACCGGTAACAATCAATACGTGTGTTATCAATGCGGTGCAAGTATGCGCCGCGACCAAAACGCAGTGGAAAACTTAATCCAGTACGCAATGGTCAACTAATCATTCTGGGTATGGCTAATACCATAAAGTTCAGGAGTCAGTCAATGTCGTGCGGATATTTTTCCAAAGGGGAATACTGATGATGACGGGACTAAGTGAGATGTAGAATGTCAATCAAGAAAGGAAATATATAAACCTTTATTGGTGTCCAAGAGACATTCTTCCACATTTTATATAGCAGGTGCACGATGGCAGATTCAAAGTCAAAGGCAAAGGGTAAAGCTAAAGTAGCAGCTAACGCAGTAGAATTGGCCGTTGGCAACAAGGTTGACGTAGCCAAGGGGACTAGCGTTCCGAACGGCTTCAAGGGCACCGTGGAGAAGATTTACACCAACTCCGCCATGCTGACAATTGACGATTTTGACACGGAAGACTCCGTGGTGGTTGAAGACCTTAAGCACAAGACCGTCATCAACTTTGCAAACATCACTCTGGGTGGCAAGCCGGTTAAGGCGCCAATCACCGAAGAGGATGAAGCCAAAAACAAGAACAAAAACGCCCGGAAGTCTGGCGCGGTGAAGACCATTAAGCCCGCTGACGAGAAGGACGACGAGAAAAAGTAAATAGTGCCACAGTAAAGGGGCTTGTCGCGTGATGAATGCGGCTGCCCTTTTTGGTTGTTGATTTTGTGATGGCATTTGCTTGCAACAACGGTTGGCTTGTAGCCACCATAACTGTTCATGCGTTGTACTGTTATTTGTAAATCAAAGCAGTATGATTACCAGTATAAAGCGATTCTACAATTCAGATAACACTTTCGGTTTCATAATTGGCTCGGAAGAGAATCAGGAAGGTTAGTACTAGTTTCAGAAGGGAGGCCATTAACTTTGTTTTATGGCGACAAGTTAACTGAGTTACGCGAGTTGAATGGCTTATCGCGAAAGGACTTGGCCGATAAATTATCAGTTTCGGAGCAGGCAGTGTGGCAGTATGAGTCAGATAAGGTGACTCCGAGAATTGATGTGTTGAATGCTCTACGGGATTTAATGGAAGTTGATACGAGCTTCCTCTTTGAACCCAATATGGTTACCCGGGGGGTCGCGAGTGAGGGCCATATTGCATATCGCGCTGATGATAGGAAATCGCGCAAAAAAACTCGCACTGAATTAACGTACCTGCGTTACGTCGAGGCCTTTGTCGATTATTTTGAGGGCTTTTTGACACAAGAGGAACGTAGTATTGATTCGTTGCGTTCAATGACTAAACAACAAGCAGATAAAATTCAGTACGCGGGCTCACAGCGTGAACAGAATTTGGAGATTGAAAACCTAGCCGAGGTATCTAGAAATTATTTGGGTATTCAAAGTAATAGGGATCTGATGTATAAAATTGAAAATAGCGGCGTATGCGTAGTTGAAAGAAATTTAGGCCAAGAAATCGACGCGTACAGTACAATCAGTAAATCTGGTAGAAGCTATATTGTTTTGGGCACGCACAAAAAGTCGGCAGTATGCCGAAACTTCGACATTGCACATGAACTTGGTCACCTCCTGATGCATCAGCACCAAAATATAGAGTTGCTGACTAACGAAGAGTATAAGGAAATTGAACTACAAGCCAATCGTTTTGCTGGTGCATTCTTGTTGCCAGGTGCAGAATTTGCATGTGGATTTGCCACCTTGGCGCGTAAGTCTAATCCAGATTATTATGTTGATCTGAAGTCGCAATATCTAGTATCAATTGCAGCCATGGGACACCGCGCCTATGATTTAGGATTACTAGATTATCAGGAGTACAGGTATTTCAGTGGCCGAATGAATACCCTTCACTACCGTAAACTTGAACCGTTGGATGATAAAATTGTACCGATTCGACCTGGGAAGCTACGCGCATTAATGGAATTTGTGTTGAAGTCAAGGCTGACGTCCGTTGACCATATACGTTCACTATTTCATGTACGGCCTCAGTTCCTAATCAATCTTTTTGGCATTGATCAACATTTTTTTGATCAATTTGAGCATGAGAAGCATAGCTACTATGGTGGAGCTAAAGTGATCAGAATGCCGGGCGCATGATCGCTTCCATCAATGAAGCGCCAATCAAAATAACTGGAGACGCTAAAGGGGCTTACCACACGATGCTGGTAAGCCCCTTTGAGTTACTCCGTTGTTAATATAGTCTTGTCGGCAATCGCCAGCCGTTCGTCCAACGTATATACAATCGGTGCGGCGTTACCCACCTCGACCCCGTCAATATCAGCATCCGCAATACCTTCGAGGTGTTTGATGAGTGCCCGCAAAGTCGACCCGTGGGCGACGATGAGTTGGTTGTGGTCCGCGCGTAAAGCCGGCACCACGTGGTCGTTCCAATACGGTAGGAGACGTGCACTCGCGTCGGCCAGGCTTTCGCCGGTGGGGATGATGCTCGTTGGCCAGGCGGCGTAACGGCGCTGGTGGTGGGCGCGTGCGAGGTGTGGTGGCTCAGCCGTGTAGCTACGCCGCCACTGGGCTACCTGCTGCGGACCGAATAGCGTCCGCGTTTTGTCCTTATTCAGGCCTCGGAGCGCCCCGTAATGCCGCTCGTTCAGTCGCCAACTCTTGGTTATGGGCAACCAATTAGCGTGGAGTTCGTCCTGGATGATGTACGCGGTCATGATGGCCCGCCGCAGCATGGAGGTGTGGACGGCGTCAAAGTCGATGTGACTGGCCGCAATCAGGCGCCCGGCCGTGTGTGCCTGTTCGCGACCGTGGTCGGTCAATTCTACGTCCGACCATCCGGTGTACGTATTATCAAAGTTGGCGGTGCTTTCGCCGTGACGAACTAGTACTAATTGAACCATGTTGCCTCCGTGTGGTAAATGATGTTACCGACTATTATAGCACCTGTAAAAAGTTGCCCAAAATCAAAAAAGATGTGCCTATGATGGTCAATAAAAAGGGAGGAACATTGTCATAACAACGTTCCTCCCTTTGAAAAATTAACTGGTGGTTCCAAGTATCACCCGTACGGGATTCGAACCCGTGTTTTCGCGCTGAGAACGCGACGTCTTAACCCCTTGACCAACGGGCAATGTCAATCAATTGAGTACTGTTACATTCTACGGGATTCAGCGAAAATGTCAATGGGTTTGCGCGAAATTTCTGCAAACTCTCCCAAGCAAAGTAGACCAGACTCACCGATTTCTGTGTTGGTAACAAAGATATCTGACCAACCACTATTTCTTGTAAACGCTATTATAGTATAATAACATTAATTATCGAGCCAACAAACCGGGAGGTGTTAACTATGGCAGATCGTAAACTAATTACCAACGGTATTCTTGCAACGGTATCTGGCGGGATTACGTTACTCAGCGGGGCATTGGGGCTCGCTGCGGGCGTGCTTACCATCATTCGGGGTGTGCGGGGACGGGATGACGAGGATGATCTGGACTAGTATGTTTAACCGGAATACCTACAACTTGGGTATGATGTGTGACTGAGGTAGTTTTAGGCCGATTGCTTTTCATCTTGGTTGGTAGGATATTATCCGAAGGGAAGTGTTTTGAATGCTGGATGTAATTATGAGCAACCTTCCGTTTGTTTGATGCTGTAGTCACTTTTAGCTTTAGCTCAAACATACAAAAACCGGGTCACCACCCACACGCTGATACGCGTAGGTGGTGACCCGGTTTCGTTGTTTCTACATTAAATAATGGCAAACAATACCGCACCAACAATACCGCCAATCACCGGACCCACAACCGGAATCCAACCGTAGCTCCAGTCGGAACCACCTTTGTTGGCAATTGGCAGCACCGCGTGCGCCAACCGCGGGCCGAGGTCCCGGGCGGGGTTGATCGCGTAACCGGTCGTCCCACCGAGGGAGAAACCAATCGCGGTAATTAGCACGCCGACGCCAATGGGGTTCAGGCCGGCCGTCCACTGGCCCTTAGTGAAGGCCAGCAGCATGAATACCAGCACCGCGGTGCCCAGCGTTTCGGAGAAGAGGTTCGCGAGCGGCTGACGAATTGCGGGCCCGGTAGCAAAGGTGCCAAGGATGGCCGCCTGGTCGTGCGTTTCCCGCCAGTGCGGGTAGTATTGCAGCCAGACGAGTGCCGCACCAACAAACGCGCCCAGCATTTGGGCGATGATAAATGGCGCTACGCCGGACCAGGGAAATTTACCGATGACGGCAAAGCCGATGGTCACGGCTGGGTTAAGGTGCGCCGGGCCGAGGAACGCAGCGGAGTACACGCCGAGCGTGACAGCCAGTCCCCAACCGAGGGCAATGGCAATCCAGCCGGCACCCTCAGCTTTGGACTTCTTCAACGATACGCCGGCGACGACACCGTCACCCAGGAGTACCAACACGAGGGTACCGATAAACTCGCCTAACGCTTGGGTCATAATGGGGTTGTGCATGGGGAGACCTCCCTTCATAGCCGAGCTCCACCGCGCAAAAGGTGCCGTGTAAGCAAGTCGGCACCAAAAGCCAAGTACGTGCTTTTGGCCCCAACTCACTTACACTCTACCTTTTAACCGCGCGGTTCTGCTCTGTCATAGTCGAGCTCCGCAGGCCAGAACGCGCCACATAAGCAACTCCAGCCCAAAGGCCAAACCCGGGCCTTTACGCTGAAGTCACTTATGCTCTGCGTTCTAAGCGGCCTGCTCCGCTCTGTTACTTCAGTGCCGCCAGCTCTGATTCCGCAATCGCGTCGTCCAACTGCTTGGTCATGGCCGCCTTAGTGTCGGCATCCCAGTCCAGCAGGCGGGCCATCTCGTTAATTACCGGGTCGTGCAGCTGGGCCAGCGTGTCCGCGTGGAACAGGATGGCGTTCGTCCGCCGCAGCAAGTAGTCGACCGGCGTCATCGTCAGTTCCTCGTTAACGGAGTAGCGCAGGGAGATCGTTTCCTTGAGCGACAAGCCCTCCGCGGCGCCCTCCTCGACGTAGGTGACGACGCGGCCGGTGTTGCTACCGAAACGGTTGGCGAGGTCCGCCGCGTCTTCCTGTGGCAACCCAGCGTCCACGGCGATGCGGGTGTAGAAGTCCATCGTGTCGTCAACGTTCGTTGGGTCAAAGTGGCCACCGGAAACCTGCAGCTTCTTCGAGTCGATTTCCTTGCTATCCACGTTGTAGTCGCGCTTCAGCGTCTGCCGAATCAGGGCAAGAGCGCCCGCCGCCATCTTCCGGTAGTCGGTAATCTTCCCACCGGACAGGGTAATCATGCCGTCAGCTTCGGTATCGAGCGCGGAGCCCCGGGATACCTGCGACGGGCTCAGCGTCTCTTCAGCGTGGGCCGTCTTCAGTTTGCTGATTGCGTTCTCAACGTCGTCACGGGTGGCCTGCTGGTCCTCGTAGTCGTCGACGGTCTTAATCAGCTTGTCGAAACTTTCCTGGGATACTTTGCCAGTGTTGGCACCACCACCGTTGTAATCGGAACTACCATTCGTGGCAATCAGTGGGCGCAGGCCGACCCAGCTGGCCTCGATATCCTTGAGCGTCACCTTGGCGTCCGGGTAGCGGTTGTTGATGGCCGCTAACAGGTAATCCACGTCGTCCTGGTCGACGGTTGGGTGCTTATAGTCGCCCTTGAAGTCCGTGTCGGTGGTCCCGAAGTAGGTCTTGCCTTCACGTGGCACAACGAAGATCATCCGGCCGTCGTGGGCACCCGAGTCAAAGTAGGTTGGCTGGGGTACGCGCAACCGTGATTCGTCAACCACGAGGTGCACACCCTTAGTTGGCCGCATCATTGGCGTGTGGTCCAGCTTCTGGTCGAGGTCACGTAGCTTGTCGACCCATGGGCCGGTGGTGTTGATCACCAACTTGGCGTGGATGTCGAACTCCTTGCCGCTAATCGTGTCCTGTGCGTGCACACCCACAACTTTGCCGTTGTCGTCGTGCAGCACACCGACAGCCTTCACGTGGCTCGCAATCAGGCCGCCCAGTTCATCGGCTTCCTTAATGTTCTCGATGACCAGGCGGGCGTCGTTGTTGACAAAGTCGAGGTAGACGCCGCCACCCTTGAGGTTCTTGGACTTCAAGCCGGGCTCGCGCTGAAGCACCTCATCCTTTGAGATGGTGTAGTTAGCGTACTGGGTGCCGTCAACGCCAGCCAGCTTGTCGTACAGGTCCATCGCAATCTTGACGGAGAACATGTCGTACGTTGATTCCGGTTCGTCGTAAATAGGCATCAGCATTGGGAACGGCCGCGGAATGTGCGGCGCGATGCCCTGCACGACGGCGCGCTCCTTGACGGTGTCGTTGACCACGCCGACGTCAAAGGTCTTGAGGTAGCGGATACCACCGTGGACCAGCTTGGTGGAGCGGGAGCTGGTACCTTCAGCGAAGTCCTGCATTTCAATTAATCCAGTCTTGATGCCGGATGCGGTGGCCTGAATGGCAACGCCGGCACCGGTAATCCCACCACCAATAATGAGTAGGTCCAAAGGTGTGTTTTGTAGGTGCTCAATTGTTTGTTGACGCGTATTTGCTGAAAAAGCCATAATAATTTCCTCCTCAAGTATTGGTTACTTCTGGTCCGGCTTGAACGTCATGGTGGCGTTGACGGCCTGCTGCCAGCCCGCGTACAGTTGCTCGCGGCGTTCGGCGGACATTTGCGGCTCGAACCGCTTGCCGACTTTGGCTAGATGTTGCAGCTCGTCGGTGTCCTGCCAGAACCCGACGGCCAGCCCGGCTAGGAACGATGCGCCCATGGCGGTCGTTTCGAGGTTAGCGGCCCGTTCGACTGGTGTCCCCAGAATGTCGGCTTGGAATTGCATCAGGTAGTCGTTGTTGGCGGCGCCACCGTCGACGCGGAGTGCGGGAATCTTAATCTTGGTGTCTTTGTACATCGTGTCGACCACGTCGCGACTCTGGTAGGCGAGGGATTGCAAAGTCGCCTTGATGAAGTCGTTGCGCGTGGTCCCACGGGTGATGCCGAACACGGCACCACGGGCGTTGGCGTCCCAGTACGGGGCACCGAGGCCGGTGAACGCGGGCACAACGTAGACCTCATCTTGACTTTGCGAAGTCCGTGCGGCGTGCTCGGAGTCCGGTGCGTGCTGCACCAGCTCCATAGCGTCGCGCAGCCACTGGATGGCGCTACCCGCGACGAACACGGAACCCTCCAGTGCGTAGTTGACCTCGCCGTTGATGCCGTAGCCGATGGTCGTCAGTAGGTTGTTTGCCGACATCACCGGTTCCTTACCGGTGTTCATGACGATGAAGGAGCCGGTACCGTACGTGTTTTTGACGGTCCCTGGTTTGAGCGCCAGCTGGCCGAACAAGGCACTTTGCTGGTCGCCGGCCATCCCCGCGATGGGTACGCTACTCCCGTAGAAGTGGTAGGCGGCGGTGTTGCCGTAGACCTCGGAGTTGCTGCGTACTTCCGGCAACATCTTCCGGGGGATATTGAGTAATTGCAGAATCTCATCGTCCCACTGCAAAGTGTGAATGTTGAACAGCATCGTGCGACTGGCATTGGTGTAGTCGGTGACGTGAATCTCGCCGCCGGATAACTTCCACGAGATCCAGGTGTCGATGGTGCCGAAGAGCAGCTCGCCTTTCTCAGCGCGTTCCTGCGCTCCCGGCACGTGGTCGAGAATCCACCGAATTTTGGTGGCCGAGAAGTAGGCGTCAATTAGCAGGCCGGTGTGTTCGTGAATCATGTCGCTATGCCCATCGGCTTTGAGTTGCTCCGCAATGTCGTTAGTTTGGCGCGACTGCCAGACGATGGCGTTGTAGATGGGCAGCCCGGTGGCTTTGTCCCACACCACCGTGGTTTCGCGTTGGTTGGTGATACCGACCCCGGCAATTTCTTTGGGCTGGATACCACTGTTAATAAATGCAGTGGCAATGGTGGACAAAACGGCGTTCCAAATTTCGTTGGCGTTATGTTCCACCCAGCCCGGCTGTGGAAAGTATTGCGTAAACTCGCGCTGGGCGTCGGCAACCATCTGACCGTCATGGTCGACGATCAGTGCCCGGGTACTGGTAGTACCTTCGTCAATTGCGAGCACGTACTTTGACGTGGCCATAGTAAAACCCCCTTTGAAAAACAATATTATGATAGCGGTTACAAAAAGATAGTAACAAGTGTTGGGTTATTCGTAAACAAGATATTTTTAAATCTAATAAATACATTGTGCACAAAGTGGTCTCGAAGAAACCGCTTACTAAAAGCAAGTGAGGGGCAGGCAACTAGTGGGTGATGGCTCACTTACAAAAAATTACAAAGCGATTAACGTGGTGCGTGTTTGTGACAAACTTTGGCAACTTTAGTAGCTGTTTTGGGGTGAAACAAGCCCGAAATCACCCACTTTTGCTCCAAAAAAGTTTTGTTTGGGGAGGGATTTTAGACAAATTGTGCAATTTGTCTAAAGGGTAGTTGGAAATTTTTCCACCAGTACTGTCAGCATTAGCTGGCCACTGACAAGAAATGTCACCGCATAAAAAAAGAACATCGACCATACCCGGTAGTGGGTGCAGTCAATGTTCTTTATACAGGAATGTTAGCCAGAATACAGTGGTAAATTAGTCGGTAAACTTAACGGCAGTACCGTAAGCAACGACGCTTTGCATATCGCCGCCAATGGATCCGGAATCAAAGCGCATCATGACGACCGCGTCGGCGCCCATGTTCGCGGCCTCATCGCGTAACCGTTCGATGGCCTTCGTCCGGGATTCGTGCAACATACTGGTGTAGGCTTTGATTTCGCCACCGACCAGGTTCTTGAGGCCTGCACCAATGTCGGATACGAAGTTCTTGGACTGGGTGGTGAGGCCGAACGCTTCACCAATCACGGTGTAGTTTTGGCCGGGGATGTTTTCCGTAGTGGTAACGAGAATGTTTGCATTTGCCATGATCAATTCCTCCAAATGGGTTGAGTAGTGTTAATCAAAAATAACAGCATTACGACCGGTCAGGTTCAGATAATACAAGAATATCATGATGGCGTTAACCAAGAACGACATCACGATCACGCTATAGCGTATGGTGAACGGGTGGTAACCACCATCAGCAGCCCACGTCCGTGAGTTGCGGCGTCCACGGTACCCCAGGGTGAACCCGAGTAGTATTAACGCGATTACGCTTTGGACAATCATCCCGACCACAAAGATGCCGTGGGTGAGCGTCTGCGCTTGTATATACCACGAACCCGCCGCCAATAAATCTAGTAATAGCGCGAATAGAGTCATAGCTTGGCCTCCAGTTTGTGCCGCCACAAGCAGTGACAGTGTAACGGCACAACCATATTATTGACCAAAGTGGCCCGAGAGGTATCGGTCTACAGCCCGATTTTACCACGTGTGCGTGACGGTGTCTGGTCATCCTGTTAACTGATTAAACAGTACGCAAAAGCCGCCCGGACGCGGTCATCAAGATAGCGTCTGGGCGGTTGTGTGCGGAGCAATTATAGGTTCTTATCCATGTTAAACGTCAGCTGGGACAGGTTGATGCTTTCCATCAACATCTCGTTGATCTGCGCCTTCGTGGCGGCCTTAGTTTCGGCAACAATGGCATAATTGGCCTCAGTCAGGGCTTTGGTCAGCTCCTTGCCGCTGAGTTCGCTGGCAGCAGTATCCGTTTCCGCGACGTGTTCACGGAAGCGACGGTACAGGGCGGTCAGGTAGTCGCGGTTTTGCTGGATGAACTTGCTGTAGTGGCTTTCCGTAATGGTGGATAGCGTCCGGTACATCCAGTAAGCGGAGTCGACGTCAGTGTCGAGCTTCAGCGGTGTGGAACTGTACGATGGGTCCGTGTCGTTGGCGTTCGTGTAGAACGGTACGTACGGGCTAAACGTTGGGTAGCCCAAGCACAGCCACATCACGCCCTCGGCACCGGCCGGAGCGTTGCCGCGAACCTGGAGCACGTGGGAGTTCTGGGTGCGGTTGAGTCCAATCGGCCGGTAACGGAGGCGGTCGTGCTCGCTACCTTCATGGCCAAACGGGTCGTACTTGGTTTCGTTGTAGTGACTACCCAGAATCTGGGCGATGTCCTCAACGGAAATCTTGTGGCTGGTCCGCATGATGAATGGCAGCTCGGCGGATTCAGGTTCTTCGTCGACCTCGGGGTTCAGAATGTGGTGACCGTACCATACACGTGGTGTGTTGTAGTGGCGGTCCTTTTCGTTCATCGTGCCAAAGATGTGGCGGAAGTTCCAGCCTTCTTTGTCGGTGTTTAGGTGGTGTTCCTCAACGAATTCACGGATACCTTCGCTCCACGCAAAGTTGTCGGTGTCGTCAAAGTCAACCTGCTGAATGGCCACCTGGTTAGCAGCAACGGCATAAGCATCGTCGGGGATGCGCTGGGCGACCCAGTGGTGACCCGTCACGATTTCCATATACCAGACGTTATCGCGGTCGGAGAACAGGACGGAGTTACCGGCCGGCGAGCCGTATTGCTTGATGAGCTGACCGAGGTATTCAACACCATGGCGTGCGGACTCGATGAAGGGGAGGGTCATGTTCACAATCAGGTCTTCATCCAGGCCGTCTTTGACCAGCGAATCGTGAGCCAGGGCGCGTTCGTTACCGTACGTGCTCTCGGTGGCGCTCATGGCAACGTTCTTCTCGTTGATGCCGCTCTCTTCGTAATCCCCCAGGTGTTCGCGGTCAACGTTCGGTACGGCGTTGTAGCGGTAGCCGTTCTCGGGCAGTTCGGCCGTGAACCCGTTCAAAGGTGAGGCGACGGTCTGACCCTTCTTGCCCTTCCAACCTGGATGCATATAGAAACGCTGCGGGGTCAGGGGCAAAAACGTGTCGTCGTTACGGGCAATCATGGTCGTGCCGTCCAGGCTGGCTGCTTTGCCGACCAGGATTGAGGTACATGCGGATAAACTCATAGACTTAACTCCCTCTTTCGTCATTAGTACCTCCAGTTTACTCTGGTTCCTACTAAATTGCATTGAAAAGTTGGCTGAAAGTGTTGACGACGGCCATGGATTCGGGTTAATATATTTTTCGTGCTCATAACACGCAAATAATGATATTGGGTATTAGCGAAGTGGTAACGCAGTGGACTCTGAATCCATAATCCTAGGTTCGATCCCTAGATACCCAATCACAGTCATCATAATGGTAGCAACGGACTAATGACCCCGTTGCTACCATTTTTTATCGATACCAGTACACCAGGCTTCCTGAAGTAACCGATTGTGAGAGATGGTGACGGTTACGGCCATGCAACTGTGCTTATGCCAAATACTGCTTTATAAACGCATTAATAGTGTGCGCGCTGGTAGCAGGTGTGCTTTTGGCTGTATCAATTTGAGTACAGTGAACATTGGGAAAGGTGGCCTCCAGTTCGCCAGGATGACTGACTAACCGGAAATCATGGTCGGATTGCAAAAGCATCATCTGCGATTTCTTGACGTTCCGCTTTGAGGGCTTTGCTGCTAAGCGATCGGGCATCACGTTACGCTCAATACGCGTGTCGAGGGGAGCAGTCAACTCAACGAAAAAGACATCCTGATCGGCATCAAGAAAGATATCGCTGATGTCCCGCAGAAAATTTGTGTCGTCGGGTGAGTCAAAGTCAATCATAACCGTAAAGATAATGGTATCCGTAGTGTTGGTGTCGGTATTGGTAACAAACACATGAAACAAGTCCTTCCGCATCTTATCGGATAAGGCGAAGGTTGTGGATCCGTAACCCAAGAATCGCGCAAAGGTATCGATAGTTTCGTGGTTGAATAATAATCGACCGGTTCCGGAGCTTTCCAATTCTTTGCCGACGGTCATTTTGCCAACCGCCTGGGCCCCAATCAGCACTATTAGCGACATTTAAACACCCCCCGTAAATTTGTGCCTAGTCTACGCGTTGGTGGGGTTGTTTTCAAGATTAAATTGTGCGAACAAATACGATGGTCGTGCGGTGTGCATACCCGAATAAAATGATGGTCAAAGGGATAGTCACGGAATATGTGAATAAAAATCGTCAATTCTGTTGACGCGCACGCCTAATCTGCGTATAGTATTTATTGTGCTTGACACGGAATTGAATATTATTGGGTATTAGCGAAGTGGTAACGCAGTGGACTCTGAATCCATAATCCTAGGTTCGATCCCTAGATACCCAATCGACGGTATTTTGCTGATGGCGTAAGGGCTTATAAAGCCCGGTGTTATCAGCTTTTTGTTTACTCGAGCACCGAATCAGAGCGTGCAGAGACGACACCAGAAGACACCATAACGATACCAGCAGCGTTACCATTTCGTGGTGTCGCTTGTGGTGTCGTCGAGGGTGAAATAATAGTTCAGTAATCGTTATTAATAAGCGGGTAGGTAGGTGCCACTAGCGTTAGTGCTGGTGGTTTTTTAGTGCCTAAAATTATCATATTTGTGTAAAAGAAAACACCCACTAATTAGTGAGTGCTACGTCATAAAACCAATGTGTTCTTAACTATCCAAACGCCTTAATTTCTCTGGAGCCAACTTCAATATTCTGAGATTTAAGCATTATCCCTCGAAGCCGACCGTCTTCGGCGGGCCAGCCAAGTTCACCCGGCTCAAGCGTTAAATCGCCTGTAGCCCGGTTAAATGTGCCCCTTTTACTTAAGCCGGTACTTGGGTTTTCAAACAGAAATTCCTCATATCCATCTACGCGACTCAGAAGTGTATAGTACATCATTTTGGCTGACCACCTTTCCGCTTACTCAACTCTTCGTGGTCATTTTACAAGGTATTGCCCTTAGCGACAACACCTGGGGATACCTATAGCCATGATCACGTAGCGACTACAACAAACGGAGTGTACCGTTTTGACGTGAGCGTTCCGTGTTGAAAATGATGGCATATGATGGGCTGAATGAAAGGGTGCTGGGTGCGTTAATCACGTCAACGACCGTTCCCATAACCTCAACATTTTTCAACATAGGGTTAGTGTTTATTAGCATTGTATCGGCCGCCGCCATGCGCTTAGTAATACATTTGGCGATAGTAGTAATTTGTAGTAGTTTTGTAGCGTTAATGTGCGCATGCATGGGGCTGTATTCTGCGTCAATAGCTGTGTTAGTGGCGTTACACTCTTCCGGTTATAAGGCGTCAAACTTGCGCTACTTTGGTGCTGATTTTCGCATTACATATCACCCCATCCCCTGAATACAACGGGTGCACCCTAACCCAAAAAGGGTGCACACAAAAACCCAAATGGGTGCACACCATTTGGGCGGTTGGTGGTAACGTATGAGGTTGCTAATCAGTCGTACACAACTAGGTTGCTTAGGGGCCATAGCTGGGCAAATTGTACCAGCGCTTTTCGGCAACGGCGGTAAAGTTGCGAATGCTCGAGGCCTACACGCTCTTGTATAGCGGCTCTGCTTGGTAGTGGGTGCATGTATGTGTGTTTGAGTATGGCGGCGTCAATTGGCTCTAGCTCCTCCAGTACAGCCTTAACTGCCTCTAGTTCTTCTTCATCCCCTAGGTTGCGCACTATGCGGGACTCGTTGACGTTATCGGTGCTTGTACCGTGCGGCATACCGTCAAGCCGTGGTGATTGTAGTCCTGCACGTCGGGCAACACGTAGCCGGGCGCTCTTTATACCGTACCCCTGTAGTATTGCAATTACGTTTGCTTCGGTGGCTCGTTGGTTGATGGTCGGAGTGGCGTTTACTCTTGAACTCATTCCCAGGTTCTCCCTTCGTGGTAAATGCGTTAATTTGGTGCCAGAATTTGCGCGTGCTGGACGCTAGAAACTTTTGCGGGTAACTAGGCGTAATTGCCCTAACTCGCCTTAGACGCGCTTATACGCGATTTTTTATTCTGGTACGCGGTTGTGGTTCGGATGGGGATGGGATGAACGGGGCTGTGGGGATGATAGCGGCACTATTTAGGACTTATTCCGCGATTAGTCGGCCATGCTGATAGCTCTCGGCAAATGCCAGTAATGCACGTTCTAGCAGGCGGTAGTATTGGCGCTCACTGCAAAGTGTAATGCCCATGTAGATTTGTATATCCGTCATGGCTTGGGTATCACAGTAGCGGTACCACAGCAATTCGCGTTGCTGGGTATCCAGTTGATTCATTGCCCTGGTAACGTCCCGTAGGTATGCCAGGGCATCAACCTTACGGGATACGTGACTTTCTATTGGCGCGCCGCGGGTGCCTGTATGCGACACGGGTTCTAACGTGAGCGTGGCCGTTAGCTTTGGCACGAACTCATCCCCGGCCATACGGGCCGTTTGTCGGTATCCACGTAACAACCTGTCCGCGTTGCGGCGTGTTTGCTTTCTGTCGTATTCCAGTGATTCCATGACCAGTACCCCCGTTTGTTTGCTATAATGCTTGCTAGATGGAATGAGCGAGGGGCGGAGGGATACCGGCCCTTTTTTCTATGGCGGGTGGGTCTCTGCGGATACCCGCCGCACACGTTGAATAATTTCTGTCCAAGTGTCTGCCATTTGGTGGGCGCTATTTATTTGGGCGCTGGACATATACGCTAGTTGTTGTTCGGTCAGCATTGGCCCGTAGGTATGCTCGTGCTCGGCTGTTTGGAGGGCGTCCTGCTTGTCTAGCTCGGCCTGATGTAGCCAATAGTCTGTGTTGTTGGTTGCCTCTTTTGCGCTTTTCGTGTCTATACTCGCCAATTCTAGCCATGAAAATACGGCATAGGTGTATTTGTAATCATTGGCCCGCATGATGGTGTCAAACTCGATTAGGGTTGTCATTCATGGCTCACCTCTAGCGTACTTCGGCAAAATACATGTGACGGGTGTCGAACGTGTAACCTAGGTCGGCTAGCTTGCCTTCACGGTTTTTACTGATGGACAGTACAACGTTTCGTAAGTCGGCCTTGGTGTCGCTTGCGGTGTCGTTGTACAAGAATGCCACCACGTTGCTATCTTGCTCGATTGCCCCGCTTTCCCGGAGGTCAGATAGAATTGGCTTTTTATCCTGGCGTGATTCAATGCCACGGTTTAACTGGGTGAGTAACACAATCGGAATTTCAAGCTCGATGGCTAACAGTTTCAGTTGACGGGTGATCTCTTCGATATCTAGCCGGTGGTCTTTGTGGCGAGGATAGACGTTTACTAGTCCCAGATAGTCAATTATTGCCACGTATTCGTGGCTAGCCTCGGCCTTGCGCTGGCGGATAACCTGGACAATTTTATTTAGTGACAGGTCACCGGTGTGAAATTGCATGTCCATGGCACTAATGTAGCTTGTGGCCTTATGCACCATCTTTTGTTGGTCAGCATTCAACGAGTTGCCCGGGGCATTTAGCGAACCACCGTTAATGTTACTGTGGACGCGGCCAGAGATAATGGAGTTTGTGGCGACGGTCATAGTCACGAGTCGCTTGTACAGCTCGGTAGCCGTCATTTCAAGACTGAAATAATCTAATCGTGCTTCGGGTTGCTTGCTAATTACCTGGGCGGCCAGGTTTAGGGCCCATGCTGATTTGCCTACCGCCGGACGGGCGCCAATTGTTAAAAGCATCCCCGGCATAAGCCCACCGTTCAATGCTATGTCCAGATACGGGAAGGCCTTAATGCCGGGTGCTGCGGTGTTGGAGGCCATTTTGTCCAACAGTTGCGCCTCAAGGTCGGCCATAGTTAGCGTTACAGTAGTTTCTTGCTCGAAACTCTGTAGGGCCTGGGTGGCGGTGGCCACGGCCTCTAGATTGCTGTTGCTTGGTGTTTTGCTGTATGCCTGCGCACTACGTAGCACCTTACGCTTGCGGTAAGCATGGTCGAGTGAATGTACTTGGTAGCTGAACATGTTTGGAAGTGGTTCATTCTCTAGAATTGCGTTCCAGGTTGCCTGTGTAATCGTTCCTGGGCTGTCGTCCTCAATACCGTCACGAATGTGCATGTAGGACTGCTCCCCATGGGCATTAATCAGGTAGGTGGCTAGCAATTGGTGTTGTATGCTCACAAACCATTCTGGGTTGAGGTCAATCGACCGTATCAACTCCGGTGTGAATACCAAGCTGTGCAGTATTGTGGCCTCAAGGTCTGCCTGTTGATCATGTGCTTCCTGTGGGGATGGCGCTAACTGATTGGTTGCCATATGATGGTGCCTCACTTTCTTAGCTATAGTGCTGGGCTATATATTGTTCTAGCTGTTCTCTGGTTACGTCACGGGGCGTTAGCCGTTTCCATTCTCGGCGTAGGCTCTCACCATTCGGACAATTGTCAGCAACGAGACGGAACCAACTTGTGGTGTTGCTTGTAATTGGCGGTGTTGCTCTACTTGTTGAGGGAGCAGCATTTAGGTACTCGTCAAAGTGTTTCTTGGCAAACAGGGTTGAGGGTTGTAGGTATTTAACCATCTCTGGTTGCTGTAGCCATTCCTGTGTTTTAGAGTCGATAACCGTTTTAAAATCATCAAGGGAATAACTTGCTTCGTTGATTCTTGCTTTTATTAATCTAGAATTACTGTCTACGTTCCTGAAACGTTTCCCGGTTTTTTGATTGAGGTACGCTAGTACCTCTTTTACGATTCCCTTGTTTTGAGATTCCAGTTTAGGGGCACTATTATTATTCTTTATTTCTTTACTTCTTGTTAGCTGCCACTTTGTCTGCCGCTTTGTCTGCCACCCTTCGGCTGTTTTTGGGCTAGAAACGTTATCGGGGCGGGGCTCGTTGACTCTTTTTTGTCTGCCAGTTTGTCTGCCAGTTTGTCTGCCACCCCCAAGGCTGTTTTTGGGCTCATTTTCGGGTGCTATAAACTCATTTGGGAGTGCCTGATATTTTTACCAATTGACGACCGTTATCAGCCGCCCGTGCTTCGTTGTTTGTTCTGTTATGAACTTCATGGCAACAAGATTCTTTAGTGCGGTGCGGACATTCTTTTCTGATACACCGGCATTTTTTACCAGTTTGGGGATGGATGTTATAAACTGCCCTGGTTGTGCTGTGAAGTTCTGGCCTTGCCACCTCCATGCCTGGGGCGCGTGGTTAGCCATCAACAGCACCGTGATTAGCACCGCTTTTTGTGGTGGTGCGGACTGCTGCCAGGTGATTGAGTCCAACAGTCTACGGTGTAGCTTTATGAAACCTGATGAGCTCATGCGCGGCCCCTCCTCTCTGTGGTGTGTTTAGCCCTTGTGGTCGTGCTCGTCGTCCCAACCGAACCAGTGACCACCAATGGCATAGCCCAGGAATACAGCAGTTAATAGGGTGATGACCAGGGCGGGGAAGGTAAAGCTAATCATGGTTGGTCACCATCCCCTCGGCGGCGTCGACCATTTGCGTTAGTTCTGCCGCATTGTTCCGGAGCATAGCCACCAGGCTATCGTAGCGGCCCATATTGCGCTGTACCGTGTATTCGAGTAAATGAGTATCACCCGTGCGTTTGCTTCGCCCCAAAACGGTAGCTAAGTCCTCCAGATAATCGTTCATGATTTCAATGAGTCCAGTTTGATTCATGGCTAATGTGATCAGTTCTTCGGTATCAATTTTTTGCATGTGGATGACCTGCCTTACTTTTCAGTTCAGTGCGTAGACGTCGAACAATCTTGTGCCAGTGTGCTATACAACGTTGCCGGTAAACGGGGGACGTATTGGGGTCGTCAATTAGGTGCTTGTAAATTGCCTCTGTTTCCCCAATGGTCGGGTTATACCCGTGGTTCAGTATTGCGGCACTTAGTTCATCAAACCTAGCTTCTGTTAGTTGCATTTGAATGACCTTCCTTGTCTACCACGCGTAATTTCGGTACACTTAGGACGTAGAAGCCACGGATGTTGGCCGTGTCCTTCGGTATAGATATGCGTGTGTGGGGCCTATTTCAACTTTGCCGGTTGGGGATAGGCCTCTTTATTTTTGTCTGATTACGTGGGACGCCCTGAATTGGGCCGCCCTTTTTGTACCTCTTCGTTTGTTTGCGGGTGGTGCATACGAACGCTTTTAGATGGTTCGGCCGGTGTGTCCGTCTGGTGTTTTACTCAGAATTGAGTAAATGCCTGGTGCTAACGCTGTGCTTTGCGGCTGGGGATGGTAACCACGCCCCCAGCGGCTAATTGTTTTTTCCAGATTTGGAAGAAAGTAGGGCACTAATACGACCTGTAGCCATGTCTAGCAAGTCCTGCGCGGCTAACAACGTTGCGGGGGCTTCCCGTTCTACGCCGTCCTGTGCTGTTTCTAGTGCCGTTTGAATGAGGTCGAGTATATTAGCGTCGCTAGTATCTGGGCGGCTCTGGTGCTCGTGTAGGTCGGTGGATAAGCGGCCTCCGGTGGCCTCGTCCAGAGTGCTAGCAATTTGTTCCGCGTATTGCTTTGCGAGACCAATAGGGGTTAGATACTTTAACCCGTTGAACTTACCAGGTTGCCCAGGTACACGCTTTAGTACACGGGTAACGCTGTCGGGGTCAATGTCCTGGATGTCCTTAGCTGTGGCGTATACCATGCCTAGGGCGCTTCTGTTGATGTCCATGTGAGATACCTCCGAATTAGATTGTTCCCAGTGAAATGATGGTGTGCATAATACCGTTCGAGTCCGTCCCCAAGAATTGGGGAGCTAGATAGTAAATTGGTCTTCTAACTCAAATTCGGCCCCGGGGCCGAATTACCATCCCTAGTTACGGTGATGAATTCAAAATTGCGCTTGGGCGCAAATGCTGGCCTGATCACCATCCCCATTTGCTGGGATGATAGTACCGGGCTTTTTCCAAAGCGGAAATAGCCCACTTTGTGGTGGAGCTGTAGTAACCTGCCTGCCCGCTGATTACTGTTTACTGTTCGTAACTGTGCATGAATTGGTCTACTGCCGCTTTGTTGTAACGGGTCACGCCGTCGATTTGAATACGTGGCATCCCCATTACTGTGAACTTGCGTACTGTGGCGGTCGATACCCCCAGGTACTCGGCAACGTGCTTCACGTCCATGTAGTCCGCTGCGGCGTGCTTGGCCCCGGCTTCCTTGAACGCTGCCACTGCCACCTGTTGCATTTCGTGGCGTAGTTCGTCCGTGAACTCGTCTGGTACCGGTAAATTGATTTGCATATAAGTCACCTCCGTTTCTGGCCTCTCTGCGCCTGTTAATTCGTTGTTATGTGCTGCCGGGCCAAATAATGGCGTATCTTCGTAGCCGTCTCTTTCCGTACAATGCGCCGGTTACCCGCCATTATTTGGGTGAGAGTGAATTTGTTAACCCCAGTTGCGGTAGCCAACTCAACCATAGTTTGTAGTCCTTTGCTTTGAATGAGCTGTGACACAGCGGACTGCTCTAGAAGTTCCATGTAGCGGCACCCCCTTTCTTAGTGCAGAAAACTTGCACCGGAACGGTATTAGAATAGTGCAAGTTTTCTGCACTGTCAATTATTAATGCAAAAAACTTGCACTTGGTGTATAAATAGTTTTGAACTAGTTAGGAGGTGAAGGTTACGAAAAACAGAATTCGAGAGGTCAGGCAGGCAAAAGGGTTTAGTTTGGAATACCTTGCAGATAAGCTAGATGTATCTAGAACCACGGTCGCCAACTATGAACGTGGGGATACGGAACCCAAGATTGAAAAATGGCAAAAAATAGCTAACGTGCTAGGTGTTTCAGTGTCCTACTTACAAGGCTTTTCTGTGCGGGAAGACGGTGAGGACGAAAGAGCGTATATGTTGCTTAATATTACGCCCAAAGAATTGTCTGATAGGCTAGGTAGGATGTATCACCATCCAGATATTAAAACCGCATCTCCAGATGATATTCAAGGTGTGATATTAGACAGAGACACTAAACTGTTTGATCAGAAAAGCGCTGATGATGAGCTAAAAGGCGATTATATTTCCGTGGCTTTTGATTTTATGGCTTTAACACTGAAGACCCTAGAAAAAATGTGGGTTGAATCTCCTGATAAATCAGAAAACAAGCGTGCTGATTTTGATTTTGCCTATGAATCTGTATTTATGGCATTTAAAGAACTTCAGAAAACGCCCCAAAAAAATGCTCCCAAGCATTGAAACTGTCGTTAATTAGCAATCGTATGGGCCTATCGGACTTGATAACGTCTCGTTATTGAGTACAGAACACGCGGCCTGTTGTCGTGATGGTTGGTCTACGTAAAGTTGCGCATACCCCAGTGGCTAACCATTATTTGATGGCCTAATTTTTGGCCGTGAGTAGCCCCGAATTTTCGGGGCTATAGGGGTATCCAGAATAGACGCCCCCGGAGGTGATACGCCAGAATTGGCGTGCCAAATGTTGGGGACAGGGGTCACCAAATTGATGACCCCGTAGGTAGTTTCCCCAAAATTGGGGACACCACCAAGTCATGGCCTGTAGGTCAATCTCGTGGCGGAAAATTGCGCCGCGCGCAAATTCGGACTCGGGGCCGAATTTTCCCGAGTGAGTAGCGCGGAGTTTTCCGCTGTAGATGTGTCCAGAATTGGACATATCCAGTTAAACCAGCGTCATTGTACGTATTCCTCTGGGGGTACCGATTCGTTACACCCTCAAAAATTCGGATGTACTTTTTGGTACAGGGTACCGCCAAAAGTGGCGACACCTGGGAACCGGCTGGGGTACCAGAACGGTACTCCAGGGGGTCTACAAAAAAGCGACCCCTTGAATGCGCCGTGTAATGACTTTACCCCGTTACTGGGGAAAAGGGCGTCGGGAAATACGACAAACCACGCGGTGTATTACTGTCATGGTTTATGACGGTAATGTAAGCGGTAGTCTGGTTGACCTGCCAGAACGAAACGTTACCCCAGCCAATGTATTGATTATACAAAGGGTGAACAAAACGTTCACCGTTAACGTATATCCTGTCTATGCTGAACTTGGTTAGGTGATGGGGGTCTAAAACGGTACCCCATGATGACCGTGGGATATGGACATATTTGTCCAAAACTGAATAGATGTGCGCAATTTTGCGCCGGTCTAAGTATTGCTTAGGTCGTCGGAGATGTCCCCAAAACTGGGGAGGTCTGTATAAAGACCCGACCCGTCAAAATGGCGGCTTAGAATTCAGCCGCGAAACGCTGCCGCTTACTTTTCTTTTTTAGGGTGTCCGATATGTCCGAAAACTATGTAGTATTCAAAATGTTCGCTGCGTGTTGTCTGATGTCAGGTTTTGTCAGGTTCTCACTGTCGAATTATCGACCGTGAACCACATAAACGGGGATGGTGATCATCCCCCGCCATAGGGTGCCACGTTGCACCCATACCGAAATACATACCTGCCTGCCCGCTGGTGATATGGAGGTACAAGGATATGGCTAACATTGCACAGTACGAAACCAAGGACGGCAAACTACGTTATGAGTTTTATTTATATGTGGGTCAGGACGCACTTACGGGTAAGGGCAAAAGGGTACACCGGCGTGGCTTTAGAACGAAAAAAGAGGCCACTTTAGCAGCGTCTAGGATGGAACTAGCCTCTGCTAAAAGTGACCTTGCCAACCGTCGCCCACGGACGTTTGAACAGGTGTATGAAGAATGGTACTCGAGTTATATCAACACGGTGCGGGAGTCCACATATGCGCACACCCGTAACATGTTCGATACCCACATTCTACCGCTGTTTGGTGATAAGCAGGTAAGCAACATTACCCAGCCAATGCTACAACGGGCGGTAAACGAGTGGGCTAAGATAGCAACACGCAATTATCGCCGCTGGTTTAATCACACGGCCCGGGTGCTCGATTACGCTGTTCAGCGTGGCTATTTGGACGTTAACCCAGCCAAGCGAGTTACCATCCCCAAACAGCAGGAATTACCAGGAGATGAGTTGCCTAACTTTTGGGACAGACACGAATTGGCGCGGTTCTTTGGTTATATTGACGCTAAGGACGAACCGAAAAAGAATGCTCTGTTTAGAGTGCTGGCCTTTGGTGGTCTTCGTCGTGGCGAGTGTTTAGCGCTCACGTGGGGGGACGTTGATTTATCCCAGGGCACGGTACGGGTCAATAAGACGCTTACCCAAGGCCTCAAGGGTCACCAGATTGTACAGGCGCCTAAGACGCGGCGGGGGCGGCGAACCGTCACCATTGACCCTAAAACCGTACAGGCTCTCCGCTATTGGCGAATTCAGCAGATGAAGCTGTTCATCTCATTGGGGATGAATGCTAACCGTCCTGATCAGCTTGTGTTTAGTACTCGGAACAATACGCACATGTACTTGAACCAGCCTGAAAAATGGCTCAAGGCGATTGAGAAGGCGCATAACATTCAGCACACTATTACCATTCACGGGTTCCGTCACAGCCACGCTAGCGCTTTGTTTGCGGCTGGGGCTAGCATTCCGGAGGTGCAAGCGCGATTAGGTCACGAGGACGCGGGGACGACGTTAAACGTATACACTCACGTCACCAAAGACCAGAATTCAGAGACCGCGCAAATGGTGGCAAACTACCTAAATTTCTAGCAAACGACACCACGGACGACACCACGAGGGCTGTTCATCCCCATAAAAAGGCCGTCAAATGGCGGCGTAACAGCATTCAGTGAAGTGCCGGGTACGAACCCTAGATACCCAATTGGACGGCGGTTGCTTGATGGCAGCCGCTTTTTTAATGCATTTTTTTTGGATGTCGCGGTGGTACACACTGATATGCCCATGCGAGAAGTTAGGGACACTCCTGGTGGATATGACAGAGCCCGGATTTTACATAGTCAGTGCAGCGTCAAGGTTGGTCGTGGTGGAGGTTGATGGGGCAGCTGGGCGTGGCGGCTGGGGTGGAGGCGTCGTGCCTGGAGACGTGGTTGCTGCGACCCCAGAGCGCCGTAGGAACGAAGTGACGTACGGCGGCAGATTATGGAGACAAAGTGGG
>NZ_BCVS01000018.1:0-28797 GCF_001591865.1 Lacticaseibacillus pantheris DSM 15945 = JCM 12539 = NBRC 106106 | reverse complement strand
CCCACGAAAGCCGTAGCTCACCAACCCGGCCAACGCTGCCGTCACCCACTACCGTAGCAATTCACGGCTCAAGGCACGTAAGCCGCAACCCCACCGCCTCTTTGCCTGCACGCAACCACCGACCAACCGCTAAAGTTCAGACCAGCGGCCGATGGCGGAGCCTCGACCTTCCCGTATACTGATGGCATATTAGTCAGGGAGGAAGAACGTTATGAAGAGGTTCATATCCATTATTCTGGGCATCGCCGTAGTGATTGCATTGGTGGGCGTTGGCGCCAAGTTTGCCACGCAAAATAGTAGTAGCCAGCTAGCGGCCACGGTGGATCAGCTCAACCCGTTGGTAGGCAAAGACGTCGCGTACGTGAAAACCACCAATCCCGTCAGCGTCAACGGTTACGGCACTCCCACATACCGGCAAATGGCCGTTGACCGCTATGGCCGCAGCCGTACGTTGGAGTTCGTGGGCGTGAAAGTGCTCAAGCGCGGACGTTACTTGAAGATTGATCACAAAGGCGCTTACGTACAAACATACACCGCGGTCAGCGCGTCGAGCGTACCCGAAGCTGCGCGGAATGAATTACAATAGCTTGGTTAATTAGGGGGCTGACTAGTAGTCACCCTATTTTTTGACGACAAATTTAGTTAGGGTTGACAAAATCTAACTAACGGTTTAGACTCTTCAAAGTAGTTAGCTGATATAAAAACTAACTAAGTAATTTGTCGATGGTAAACAGCTTACGTAAAGGAGAATTTAGTTATGGCAAACACACCTAATGAAGATTTACTGCAACTATTTGGGCAGCTGTTCATGCAGCGCCGCTTTGTTTGGGCCGCTATTCAGACCCAGCAGCGTCGCGATGGTAACGTTGAGTTACGCGGACCGTTGCGCGTGCTCGTTCTGTTGAAGGATGGGCAGCAGCTGACTAACGCTGATATCGCAGAGCGTTTGGATATCCGCCCTAGCTCAGTGACGGCCCTCGTGAACCGACTGGTCGAAGCCGGCCTGGCTGAACGTAACTCCGCACCCGACGATAAACGCGTGCAGATGATTAGTTTGACCGATAAGGGGCAGCAGGCGCTGGACGACGCGCAGAACACTCGCGCTGAGTTTACTGACAACGCCTTTGCGGCACTTTCCGATGAGGAACGTGCTCAGCTTCAGGCATTACTAGCCAAGTTGGTACCGGACGTTGAGCGACAAGAAGACGAACATCGCGATGATGATCACGATGGCCGCGGCTTTGGGCGTGGCTTCCACGGGGCACACGGACATCATGGACCCCACGGCGATTGGCCGTATGGTGGGGGCCGTCGTCACCCTGGTTTTGATCGGGGCCGGTTCTAAAACTTGTAGATAGAGGTAATTGGTAATGCAACGAATGAGAAGTACCGGAGCGCCACAAAAATTTAGCATGCGTAACTTTCTGGGCCTGATTAGCCGGATCCACCCCAAGTATTGGCAACTGGGCGTGGGCTTAGCATTAGGGCTGGTTGCGACCGTGTTTCAACTGTTGGTGCCCCACTTTGCCCAAACGCTGATTAATCAGCTGGGTCACCACGTCGATACCGTCTTCGTCGTGGGCGTGATTGGACTGTTCGTACTGAGCGCGTTGGTCAGTGCGGGGTCGGGGACTATCCTCGGATTCTTCGGTGAGGACGTGGTCGCAAAGTTGCGGACGTTGATGTGGGACAAAATCCTGCGTCTGCCCGTGGGCTACTACGAGAATACGAAGTCGGGGGAGGTGTCGTCACGATTGGTGAACGACACCACCCAGGTCAAAGACCTGCTGGCGAACTCCGTACCGCAGATGGCAACGTCAATTTTGCAACTGTTCGGCGCGCTGGCTTTCATGCTGGTGATGGACTGGCGGATGACGCTACTCATGTTTGTGGCGGTGCCATTGGTGCTACTGGTCATCATGCCGGTGGCCAACCAGTCACGTAAAATCGCCTTTGGTCGTCAGGATGCACTCGCCGGGTTTAACGGTGAGGCTAACGAAGTCATTGGCGAGGTCCGGCTCGTGAAGTCGTCAACCGCCGAACCAGTAGAGGCTCAGCGCGGACACGCGCGGGTGGACGCCCTGTACCAGTTGGGGTTGAAGGAAGCTATGTATGACTCCATTGCGGGTCCCGTCATGACCATGGTGATGATGGGGATGGTTGTCGGCATGCTGGCGTACGGTGCGAACCGAATTGCGCAGGGAACCATGACGATGGGGACGCTGTTCTCGTTTCTGATGTACCTCGTGCAGATGATTTCACCGTTTACCACTTTGGGGCAGTTCTTCACCTCGTTGGGCAAAGCTAGTGGGTCAACCGCGCGCATTCAGGAGCTCCTGATGGTGCCGGACGAACCTCAGGGTACCGCGGCTTTGGACTCGGTATCTGGACAGACGCTGGCGATGAACGACGTTAACTTCAGCTATGCGGACGGCGAACAGGTGCTTCATGACGTATCATTCGTTGCAGAACCAAACAAAGTAATTGCTTTTGCTGGACCTTCCGGCGGGGGCAAGTCGACCATCTTTGGTCTCATTGAGCGGTATTACACGCCGCAGTCCGGGCGGATCACTCTCGGTGACCATGACGTCAATCAGGTTGACCTCACCGCTTGGCGCCAACAAATCGGTCTGGTGAGTCAGGACGCACCCATTATGGCGGGTACCGTACGCTATAACCTCACGTACGGACTAACGGGCGATTATGACGATGAGCGGTTGTGGCAAGTACTGTTGATGGCGTACGCGGAAGACTTCGTACGGCGGTTGCCCGATGGGTTGGACACCCAGGTGGGTGAACGTGGCGTGAAGCTGTCTGGCGGTCAACGGCAGCGGATTGCCATTGCGCGGGCGTTCCTGCGTGATCCGCAGATCCTGATGCTGGACGAGGCCACGGCCAGTCTGGATTCAGAGTCAGAAATGATGGTGCAGAAGGCGTTAACTAAGCTGATGCACAACCGGACGACGTTGGTCATCGCCCACCGGCTCAGCACCATTGTGAACGCGGACCAGATCTACTTTATCGAGCAGGGCACGGTTAGCGGTCACGGGACCCACGACGAGTTGGTGGCCCACCACGATTTGTACCGTGAATACGTGGAAAACCAGTTTGGTCACGAAGAACAAAGTGCTTAGCGCGGATGGCAAAGGCCCGTCGCATTTCCCTGTTGGGGGATGCGGTGGGTCTTTTATTTCCCGGGAAATATCGGTGTCTGGGAGACTACTCAGGATGATCAACCGCGAGCTAGTACACCGGCCGGTCTTCTCCCTGGGTATCCGGGTCGGCCATGCCGATACTGTCGTTGGCGGCAAAGTCGGGATCAGCAACGATTTTGAGCACGACGTCGGCGACACTTTGACGCGAGCCGGACACCCCGACGTACGGTTCGTTGCGCGTGGTGACGGTGTACTTGACTTCGTCACGGTTATTGAGCCACGGGAGGCGCAAAGTAGTGTAAGCCAAATCGGATTCAGCTAGTAGTTGGTCGGACTGTTGAGCGGCGGCGAGGCCGGAGCGAACCTGAGCTAGATTCCAGCGGCCAAACTCACCGGGTACCTCGTTGTAAATACCCAGTATATTGGTGAAGATGATGCGGTGCACATGGTGTGCTTGCATGGCAGTAATCACGTTCTTGGTCATCCGGTTATCGCGATCGTGATCAACTACGGCAACAAAGACCATGTCCTGCCCGGCGACCGCGCGCCCAACCGACGCGGCATCTTCTAGGTCCGTTTCGATGACGGTGACGCGTGGGTTAGACGCCAATGCCGATAAACGTTCTGCACGGCGGAGACCCAAAGTGAGCTCCACGTCGCTAAATTGTGGTTCGTTCAATATCCGTTGCTCAACGATCCGGGCAATTTGACCATTTGCTGCTAGTATCAATAATTTCATGCCGGGTTCCTCCTTATTTGCGGTTAATTCCGAGACTGTCACGGCTGCCTAACTTTGGATCGTGGGCCAGGCGTAAGACCAAATCAGCGATACTGACCCGAGATACATCGTGGCCACCAAAGGCCTCACCTTTGTGCGTGATTTGATAGTCAGTGTCGTTGCCGCTATCGAACCATCCCGGCCGAATAACGGTGTAATTGAGGCCTGACGCCTCGATAATATCGGCTGCCCGGCGGTAAGAGCTGAGCATCGGGTTCGAATCTAGGTTGCCGCTGGCACCAACGGACGCTGGTATCTCGTTATAGATGCCCATCGAACTGATGAACAACAGCCGCTGAACGCCGGCCTCGTCCATGCCATCCACGAGCGCCTGCGCCATGCGGGGCAAGTCGCCGCTCAGAGCAGCAAAGACCACATCTTGGCCAGCGAGGGACTGTTTCAGGATGGCGGGGTCAGTCACACTGCCCGCTATGACATGCTCACGGTCAGCGTTCAGATTGCGTAGGCGGTCGGTGTGGCGGGCCATCAACGTGAGGCTGTCGTTGCTATTTTGCAAAAAGTAGTTGCGGGTGACCTGGCCCACCGAGCCTGTTGCCCCAATAATTAATACGTTTGTCATATCAGTATCTCCTTTGTTTTGCTGTCTGGGATTAGGTTAAGTTCTTGTTGCGATATAAACAGTAGGCGCATTGCGTCGTAGTCGTGCAGTTGCGTCAGGACGACTGACCGGCCAAAGCGTAGTTGGTCAAGGAGGCGTATATCGTGTGTCCAGTCCTGCAGGTGTCGAGTCCAACCGGTCACCCGTGAATCAGCGAGGATGTACATCAACTGCTGGGAGTCCGTGCTTGACCAAGGCAGGTGGGCACGGTTGAGTATCATTGTCAGCTTTGCATGAATTAACTCAGGATCAACAATACCGTGTCCGTCTAGGTAGCGGTTAAAGCGGCTCAGTCCGTAGCCGCCGTCCTGCCCGTCGCGGTCCGCACCGAAATCGTGCAGATAGGCGCTGAGTATCATGATGATGGTATCGCGGCGACTGAGTGATTTCAACTGAGCATAATACAACGATAGATACGCTAGCCGTTTAGCGTGTGCGGAACCAAAGTTGTCAACACCGGCATCGAGCGCTTGCCCTAATGTCGCATCCAGCGTCGCAATTAAGCGACTACCGGACGCACCCAACGAACTGGGTGCTAGGCCGATATCTTCGACTGTCAATTGGGGTTCAATGGTGGCGACGATGCTGCAATCGTCCTGGTTATCAGGCGATTCGTGACAAATGAGCAACTTGGCCTGTGGGTGTTGATAGAGGTAGCGTACAATTGGCGCCGAATCGGTTTGCCAATTGAGTAGGAAATCGCCGTCGAGGTTGACTACGGCGTAATAAATGGTGGGTGCAGTCATCATACTCACCTCGAGTGTGCTTAATGGTTGCGGCGCTCTCCCGGCAACACCATGAATATTGCGGCCAACAAGGCTAGAAACAGTAGCCATGCACCGGTCAAAATTGCGTGCTGGAAACCCGGAACAACGCCGCGGAACATGCCTTGTATCGCCACTAAGATTGATAGCCCGATTGAGCCACCGAGCTGGTGCATCACGTTGACTACACCACTAGCCGCCCCCGCGTCCTCACCCAGTGTATGGGCAACACCCGCAGCGGTGAACGGACTCAGCGCCAAGCCTTGGCCGACTCCCAGCATCACCATTGGTAGGGCGATGCCGAGCCAGTAGCCTGTGGCAGGAGTGAAGCGGCTCATCCAAAACATCCCGATAAAGGTCAGCAGGATACCAATAATTAGCAGCCCACCATTGCCGAGCTTCTTGGTCAGGCGTGCAACCTGTAGGGCGACCACAAAGTTGACGACCGTCAGCGGGAAGAACGCGATGCCCGCCATTAGTGGCGTAAAACCTAGCTGACTTTGCATAATCTGCGGCGTGATGAACCAAAATCCCAGCATGGCGCCCATGTAGAGGATATGGCTGATGTTGGCCCCGGTACGCTCCAAATCCGCAAACAAGCGTAGCGGCATGATTGGTTGAGCTGTGTGGGCCTCCTGGGCAATGAAAATCCCTAACAGAATGACGGCGGCGATGAGGGCGTACAGCTGGCCGACTGTACCGACGATGCTGTAGACCAGGGTGATCATGCCGAACAGTGAGGTTAGGGTACCGAGCCAATCCAGTGTGCCTTTGCGGCCGGTATCATTGGGCAGGTGCCGCATGGACAGGTAGAGCATCCAGACGGCGATGGGTACGTTGATGAAGAAACCGATGCGCCAACTCAATAGGCTGGCCAGTAGCCCACCAATGACTAAGCCGACCGATGCACCGATGCCACCCATCGCGCCGTAGTAACCAATGGCCCGGACGCGTTTGCCGCCCGTGTAAGTATCCATCAAGATGGCCAGAGTGGTCGGTGCCAAAATGGCGCTGCCGATACCCTGAAATGCACGGGCAGCGATAATCAGGGTTGCGGACCCAGCGGCACCGACGAGTAGGGATCCTAGGCCGAAGATGATTAGACCAATCTGGAAAACACGCCGGCGGCCGAACAGGTCACCAGCACGCCCACCGACCAGCAGGAAACCGCCAAAAGTCAGTGAGTACGCACTGGATACCCAGGACAGGGTGTTTTGGTCAAGATGCAGGTCCTGCGCGATTTTAACCGTTCCAGTAAAGATGATGGAGTTGTCGAGCAGAATCATGAAATAACTTAATAAGATAACGAGTAGAATCCAGTCAAAGTGTTTTTGCTTTTGCATGTTAATGATGTCTCCCTGAGTTGATGACATCAGTGTAATGGTTAGAGCTGGTGTAAGCGCAAGGAAAAATTGCAATTTTTTTCAAACGCCGTCATGACGGTGCTGTACGGTCAAAGCCGCCTGGACATTCAGGTAAGATTAAACGGGTGCCCAATGATAGCCTCCACAAACATCGTCGTGGCGCGGGTTATAGCTGGTGTAACTTTTGCTTGCGTTATAGTGGGTGTAAGGTAGTATGATGGTAACAGTTAAACAGAGGGGAAGTATTGCTAATGACGTACACAGTTCAAGAAGTGGCTAAAAAGATGGGGCTGACCACCTACACGGTGCGTTATTATCATGACCACGGGCTGTTGCCCTACGTAAAACGTGATGAAAACAACAACCGCGTCTTTGACGACGTAGACTTGGAATGGGTACACCTCATTACGTGTTTGCGGCAGACAGGGATGCCACTGGAGAGTATCAAACACTACTTTGACCTAGTCATTGCGGGTGAAAGCACGGTGCCGGAGCGGTATCAAATCATGTTGGCACAACAGCAGCGCACGCTAGACGAAATTGCCGAATTAAACCACCACCTGGAGACTATCAACAAGAAGGTGGCGCATTACGCCGACGTGCTGATTAACGCCAAGCCGGACACCTACGAGCCCTCCAACGTTGCAACCGCGGCGGATAACGCCCCCGATACGGTCGCAAAAGTTTAAATATACGCAAACACGCGCCTACCGGTATTTGGTGGGCGCGTGTTTGCGTATATTAGGTCAAATGACAATTGTTGTACCGCTATTGATCGGCGTGGACATCGAAGGCGCCCAATAGTCGCTTAGCCACACCTGGCGCGTCAGGATCGTGACGGCCGTGGCCTTTGTCCAGCGCTTGCATTGTGGCCATTTCATCGTCGGTTAGGGCAAAGTCGAAGATGTTCTGATTGGAAGCAATGCGTGCTTCATGCACTGACTTAGGGAACACCACGACGTCGGACTGGTACTCGAAACGCAGGATAATCTGGCCGGCATCTTTCTTGTACTTGGTGGCTAGCGCCTGGATGACTGGCTCCTGGAACAGTTCAGGGTTGCCCTGACCCAGTGGCGCCCACGCCTCCAACACCGTCTGTGTGGAGGCCATTAGGGCACGCAATGGTTGTTGCTGGAAGTAAGGGTTGAATTCAACCTGGTTCACTGCCGGCCGTACGTCAAAGTCAGGAACGAACTTTGCCCACAGCCGTGGCGTGACGTTAGAAATACCGATGGAGCGAATCTTGCCGGCCTGTTGCCCCGCTTCTAAGGCCCGCCAGGCTCCGGGAACATCCCCATATGGCTGGTGTAATAGGTACAAATCGATGTAGTCGAGGCCGAGTTTTTGCAAAGAAGTGTCGATGCCCGTCCTGGCGGCTTCAAAGCCATAGTCTTGAAGCCATAGTTTGCTGGTGACCCAAATTTGGTCGCGGGGGATGCCGGACTCGGCGATGGCCTGGCCGACCTCTCGTTCGTTAAAGTATGCTGCGGCGGTATCGATGTGGCGGTAACCGAGACGTAAGGCGGTAGCCACCGCTGCTTTGGTCGAGCCGTCCGCCGGAATTTGGAACGTCCCGAAACCGAATGCGGGCATCTGGTTGCCGTCATTTAAGGTGAAGGATGGAATTGTTGTCATAAAATACCCCCCGATTATTTGCTTACAATTAATAGTGACTTGATCGCTGTACGCTGGTCCATTGCTTCGTAGGCCTGTTGCACGTCGGCTAGGTCAAAGCGCTGGGTAAAGACGTGGCCTGGGTGGATTTGGCCCTGCAGCACCGCGTCGAGTAAGACGGCGCGGTCGTACGTGGTGACGGAAGCAATACCGCCGCGCAGGCCAACGTTGGTCCAAAATGGTGTGGCGTTAGCGTTTGTCGCTTCTTGTGGTACACCAACACGGCCGACGACGGTACCCGGCCGGGCGACTTTGATGGCAGTATCCACGGATAGCGCCGTGCCGACGCATTCGAGAACGGCGTCAGCACCGCCGTCAGTCATGTCCAGGACCTTGCGAACGGCGTCGTCGCCACGTTCCTCAACGATATCCGTAGCGCCAAATTCTCGGGCCAAAGCTTGGCGGTCGGCGTGGCGGCTCATAGCGATGATGCGCGTTGCACCCATCAACTTGGCCGCAATCACACCACACAGGCCAACTGCGCCGTCGCCCATAACGACTACGGTGTCGCCGGGTTTGACCTCGGCGCTAGCCGCAGCGTGGTAGCCGGTGGCCATGACGTCCGACAGTGCCAACAAGTCGTTGAGCTGTTCGTCCGTGTAATCTTCTGGCTGGCCGGGAATTTTAACCAGCGACCAGTCGGCCAGGGTAAAGCGAACGTATTCGCCCTGGAAACCACTGGAGCCGTGTTCCTGGGCGTTGAGGCAGTTACCTTCAAAGCCTGCGCGACAGGCCGCACAGTGCCCACAACCGTGGGTAAACGGCAGGATCACGAAGTCACCCGGTTGGACGTGGGTTACTTCCGCCCCGACTGATTGAACGACACCGATTGCCTCATGACCCACAGGTGAACCAGGTTCGCGTTGGGCGAGTCCCCGGAACCACCACAGGTCAGAGCCGCAGACGCAGGCGCGGAGTACCTTAATGACGGCATCAGTGGGTTGTTCGATTTCAGGCATGGGCAGGTCTTGAACGGCCACGTGCCCCTTTTCTTCAAATATAGTAGTGCGCATTATTTTTCCTCCTTCAATAATTGTTCGAGCCATGACTTAATTTTCGGGTTGGCGGCGTCAACCGCGTTTCCGGTAATGCCTAACCCAGTGGCAACGGGTCGCGTTCCAGCAAACTGTTTAAAAGTTGCCTCGTATTCACCGGCCGTACCGGCATGAGTGTAAAACGGGGCCAACAGCGCATTGCCAGTGTCGACCGTACTGAGAAAACTCATAATCGGTGTGGCGGGCTTACCGGACCAAACCGGGCCACCAACCAGGATCACATCGTAGTTGTTGCAATCTGGTAGTGGTTGAACGAGTGTTGGTAGATTTCCCGATTGTAGTTGTTGCTGCGCAGTGTCTGACGTTGCGTACATATCTTTGGCAAAGGTGCTCGGTTGCACCTGGATTTGGTAACGGTCGGACGCAACCATGTCGCTGATTGTTTGGGCCAGCGTGGCGGTGTGGCCCGACCACGAATAATCGACAATTAGTATTTTGTTCACTCTGAATGCCTCCCAACTGTTGTGATTATCATAGTGCCTTACAGTTGGTGTAAGGCAAGGGCAATTTAAAATTAATAGGTACTTTCTACGGTTAGACAACAAAAAAGCCCCAGCAAACTGGGACCATGGTATGCCGTTAGACCTTGACTATACACGCTGCTTCTTCGGTACCCAACTCATCATGCACACCGCGGCTAGTACCAAGACAATCCCGGCGAACTGTAGGAAGTGGAAACCCAGCGCCAAGAAGATAATGGATAGAATCGTGGCGGTGAGGGGCTCCAAGTTGCCGATCATGCTGGCAATTGCGGGGCGCAGCGTTTTGAGGCTGGACACGTAGAGAATGTACGCGAGGAAAGTCGCCCCGAAAATGATGAAGGCGATGAATAACCACGACCACGCGTGTAGCCCCGTGGGTACGCGCCAGACGGGGGTAATCCAGTTCATCAGGAACCCGCCAATCACGAGGCCCCAGGCGACGATGACCAGTGGCGGCTCGTGCTGCAACAATGGTCGTGGCAGCAACGTGTACGCCGCGCCGGTGACGGCCGCAACCAGGCCCCACAGGACGGCGAGCGGGGCAACGTGTAGCTGCGTAACGTTGCCGTCAGTGACCAGGAAGAATACACCGATGAGCGCAATGGTAATGGCGATTGTGTCGATGGGCCGGGGCCACATGCGGTCGCTGACGCAAACCACCACGGTGATCATGGCCGGAACGAGCGAGAGCATGATGGTCGCGATGGCGGCATTACCGTAGAAAATCGCGAGGAGGTAGCTAAATTGGGCCATGGCGACGCCCACGATACCAAAGGCGATGAGGCGGAGCGCGTCGGCACGGTTCCGCCACACCCGTAGCAATGGTTGGTGGGTGATCAGTCCGTATGCGAGCATGGCTAGCCCCGCCCAGGTGAGTCGCATGCTGACCAGCCATGCGGGTGTGGCGTGACTGGTGTTGAAGATGATGTTGCTAAGGATGCCACCGACACCCCACATGGTGGTGCCAATTGCAGCGCGCAGGGCAACGCCGCCGTTTGTCGATTTTTTCAAGTTTCTTTCCCCCAGAGACGAATGACCACCGGGCAAAGTTGTGGCGCCCGGGTGAGGCCGATGCTTCTAAGTATAGCAATTAATTTGTGGCGCGTGACGTGAACCGCATTTTTTTGCCAGTGGTTGAGGCTGAAAAGTGGGTGCAACGCGGTATACTAATGGTTAAAGGCGAACTGACGGAGGGAAAACAATATGGCGTACATTGAGGTCAAGGAAGAGTCTAAAGTTTACCAAATGGGCGACACCAAAATTGTGGCGAATAATGCGCTCAGCTTTGACATTGAGGCCGGGGCGCTCACCGTCATTTTGGGCCCCAGCGGTGCGGGTAAGTCGACGGTGCTGAACATTTTGGGTGGAATGGACTCGCCTACCAGTGGTCAAGTGATAGTGGATGGGACCGATATCGCGCAGTTTAACGCTAAGGAACTCACTGAGTACCGACGGCGGGCCGTGGGCTTTATCTTCCAGTTTTACAACCTCATCCCCAACCTGACGACGCGCGAAAACGTTGAGATGGCGGCCTCACTAGTGCCGGACGCCCTGGATGCGGACGATACTTTGCGTGCGGTGGGTCTCGGCGCCCGCCTGGATAATTTTCCGGCGCAGCTTTCCGGTGGTGAACAGCAACGTGTGGCCATTGCCCGGGCGTTGGCGAAAAACCCGCAATTGCTGCTGGCCGACGAACCAACGGGGGCCCTGGACTACCAGACCGGTAAACAGGTGCTACGTTTACTGGCGGATGCGAGTCACCGTGACGGTAAAACCGTGGTCATCATCACGCATAACGCTGAGATTGCGAAGATGGCGGACCGGGTCATCCGGATTAACGACGCCCAGGTGCGGAGCGTGACTGACAACGAGGAGCCGCTATCGGTGGACGCCGTGGAGTGGTAGTGGGGTGACCGCATGTATCAATCAATTCTAAACACCATGCTGGGCCGCAGTATTCGGCAAAGCTTGGGTCGATTTATTGCCATCATTTTAATTATTATGCTCGGCGTGTTGGTCTTCGTCGGCGTGAAGGGTATTGGCCCGGCCTACACGGATTCCGCGACGACGATGGTGGACCAGCAGCGTCTGGCGGACGTGACCCTGACGAGCACGGCGGGACTGACTAAGGCTGATTTACGGGCTGCCCGGCAGGTCAAAGGTGCCCAGGTCATGGCGGCTAAGAGCGTCTTTGCCCTAGCCAGCACGGACGACTCCGTGGTTGCGGTGTCTGGGTACACCAATAACCGGCAGCTGAACCAAATAATCGTCAAGAGTGGGCGGTTGCCACGGCGCGTAAACGAAATTGTTTTAGACGCCCGGGCCCGGGACTACGGCCGCTACCGGATTGGTAGTACGTACCGCTTTGCCAAGACGAGTCAGCTCAAGCGGCGCACTTACAGGGTCGTTGGCTTTGTGGAGTCACCGCAGTACCTCGATTCGACCTACAACCGCGGCAACGCCAACATCGGTAACGGGCAAGTGGCCTACTTTGCGTACGTCACCGCGTCGAACGTTGATGTTGATGTGTATACCAGTATCGGCTTTTACTTTGCCGGTTTAACGCACGGCAACAGTTTTAGCGACGCGTACCAAAACCGGGTGGATGATAAAGTTGTGGCAATCAAGCGGGCCCTGCGTGGGCGGGCAACGGCGCGGCGGCAGGAGTTGATTCGAACTGCCAGCCAAAAAGTTGACGGGCAACTCTCCGAAGCGCGAGCGACGTTGCAGCAACTGGACCAAGCCAGTGCGGCGGGGGCAACGAGCGCGGACGTGACGCAACAACGCACCAAGCTTACTGCGGCCATCACGCAGTTGGAGGACGCACAGCGCACCATCAAGGCCAAGGTGGCCAAGCCGACGTTGAGCTATGGTACGCGACATGACCTGAGTGGCTTTGCGGACTACGGTGAGTCGGCGGAACGGATTGCCGCCATCGGTAACGTCTTTCCCGTGTTCTTCTTCCTGATTGCGGCGTTAATTACGTTTACCACCATCTCGCGGATGGTGGCTGAGGACCGCAGCCAGCTGGGCACCATGAAGGCCCTCGGGTACGGCAGCGTGGCAATTAGCCGCAATTACTATATTTACGCGCTACTAGCCGCAATAATCGGTACCACTTTGGGCGCCGCGATTGGTAGCGAGTTGTTGCCACGGCTCGTGGTGCAAATGTCGGGCAGTAACACGTCGATTGTGCGTACGGCCGTGATTAACCTCCAGTGGTCGAACATTGCGCTGGCGTTGATCTTTGCGCTGATTGCGACGGTTGGTGCGGTTGTGGTCGCGGTGACCACCGAGTTGCGGGCCAAGCCGGCAGAACTCATGCAGCCCAAGGCACCCAAAGCAGGCAAGCGGATTTTGTTGGAACGGATTACGCCACTCTGGCGGCGGCTATCATTCAACCGCAAAGTCAGCTACCGCAACCTGTTTCGGTTTAAGTCCCGGATGGTGATGACCATCATTGGGATCGCTGGTGGTGCCGGACTCATCGTGACCGGATTTGGTATTCGCGATTCGATTAGTGGCGCGGGTACGCGTCAGTTTAACGACATTATTCGGTATAGCGCGGTGGCGACGTTGAGCGACAAAGGGACCCCGGCCCAGGCACGTAAAGTGTTACGGCAGAATCAGCATTACCAGCGTAGTGCCACCGTCACTGCGAATACAGTCAAAGTTCAGGCCCATGGACACAGTGTTGGTTCGGTCAGCTTCTTTGTGCCCACTGCGACCAATAATTTGACGGGTTACGTGAACGTGGAGACGACCAAGGGACAGTCGATTAGACTACCGCAGCGGGGAGTAGTGCTGACGCAGAAAGCTGCAACCACGCTGGACGCCACCGTGGGCAGTCGCGTGACCATTAAGCTAACGAACGGCCGCTCCGCGAAGGTCCGGGTGCGGGCAATTGCGCAGAATTACACGGGCCAATTTGCTTACATGACGAAGTCTGGTTACCGGGCGGCATTTGGGCGTAGTGCGCAGACCAACGCATTGTTGGTGAAGACGACGGCCCAAACCGCACAACAGCGGCGTCACCTGGCAGAGCAATTGTTGCGTAATGGCGGCGTGATTAATACGAGCTATGCGGACGACCAGCGGGCGACTTTGGAACAGATGAGTAGCAGCATGGACACCTTCATTGTCATCATTATTGTCCTGAGTGGATTACTGTCGTTCGTTGTGCTGTACAACCTGACCAATATCAACGTATCGGAGCGGATGCGGGAGTTATCTACAATCAAGGTGCTCGGTTTTTACGACGGTGAAGTGACCATGTACATCGTGCGCGAAAATATCATCTTGACCGTTGTGGGCATTTTGGCGGGCTTCCTGCTGGGCAATGGCCTGACCGCGTTCATTTTGCGGCAGGCAGCCTCTGCCCAGATTGTCTTCCCACTGATTATCCACTGGCCGGGGTATCTATTGGCGGCCGTACTGACGGCTGGATTTACCGCCATCGTGATGTGGGTAACGCATCGTCGTCTACAACGTGTGGATATGGTGGAAGCTTTGGCCGCGCGGACGGACTAGGTGTGGATAAAAACGCAGATATAGAGTGGAGGACGGCCACTTTATCCCCATAATGTGGGTATTACCTGTGGTTATCCATGATACGACGTCGATTATGGGGAGAAAGTGATCGCCGCATCAATGTTGTCCACAGAAATAGGGACTAGCAACGCCGCTTGCGGTGATTGCTAGTCCCTATTATTGTGGATAAATTATTTATTTGCCGGACTGAATAGCCCCGTTAACGACCCGTGGCACAAGACGTGACCACGAATGCAGTGGATAAAGTCGTGGTAATTGGCCCTCGTAGGTAACGATAGGCGGTTATCCAGTGCATAAACTGTAAATACGTAGTGGTGCGTGATGCGCCGTAACCACGTTGGCTTGGGTCCGCAGTAACCGTGTCGACCAAGAACTTCGCCCTGCACGGCCCCCATAATCTCCGTGACGTGCTTCCCCGGTAGAATGTGTCCCGGGATACGGTCACGAGGGTCGATGTTCCACATTACCCAGTGCGGGTGCTGGTGGTGTCCCAGCACGTCCTCATCCACCATGGTGACGGCCAGGGTGGCCGCTTTGGCGGGTACCCCCATGATGTGTATCTCGGGACTGTGGTCACCACCCCATGCGGAATTGTCGTAGCGCATAGTATGACCGTTGTGGAATTCGGGACTGGAAACAAGTAGTGATAGCACGGTAACACCTTCCAACGTGGATATTAATTGCCCTTACTGTACACCCAAAAGGGCGACGGGACAAATTAAGTCCCACGGTTAACTATTCACCGAAGGGCAGTACTACCACTTTGCCAAAGCTATCCGCACTGTCCAAAAATGCATGGGCGTCGGCGGTGTGCTCAAGGTCGAAAACTTTCGTTGGGTGCACGTCGATGTGGGCTTCCTCGATGAGGTGCAACATCGCGTTCAGGGCGAATTCAGTTACCTTACCCGAGTTAAAGGCGGTGAGGTAACTGCCACTGGGGATGCTGGCAATCGGATCAAAATCCTTGGTTGACCATTCGCCACCTAACTCACCGGTGATACACATCACGCCGCCAGGACCAGCCAGGTGTGCCAATGAATCTTGCATCGTCTTTGGTCCAACTAATTCGAGAATCTTATTGTACTGATTCTCGGTTTCTAGCTCCCCGTCCCGTTCGATGACAACATCATCAATGGGGGTCTGTAGCAGGCGCTCCTTCTTAGCGGGCTTACGGGTAGTACCGGTAATGACCACGTCGTTTTGGATTGCCCGGGCCAACTTTGCGGCCGCGGTGCCCACACCACTGGTTGCGCCGCGAATGAGCAGGTGGTCATGTGGTTGCAGGAATAGCGACATTAACGAACCGTAAGCAGTGTAATAGGTTTCGGGGACGGCTGCTAGTTCTGCCCAGGACAGGTTAGTGTGCACTGGGTATAGTTGGTCATTTGGTAACAATGCGTACTCCGCATAACCACCATCAAATGCCCGGCCCATTTCACCCATGATGCTGATAACGGTCTGGCCTTCGGGGAGGTTGACCTCATCGGTGGTTTCCACTACGGTGCCGACTGCTTCAATGCCCAGAATGCGTGGCAACTGGACGGCTGGAGACCAGCCGTTGCGGGTGAAAATTTCGGAGCGATTAATCCCAAAGCCGCGAACTTTAATGAGCGACCAGCCGGGCTTGGTGGAAGGGGTGGGGACCTCTTCGTAAGACAGGGCTTCTGGACCACCGGGATGGTGTAGAACAATTGCGCGCATAGATAACACTTCCTTTTCTGATGATTGACGAGCTACTAACTTTATTTTAGTTCAATTCAGAGTATTATACCCTGAATTTACAGTTAAAAAAATATATATAATGTACTTGTACAATGAGTCGTAATGACCTATACTCATACATGTCGTTTCGACATATGGAGGATAAGCATGTATGAACTGTTAATTTTGGGTACGCTGATGTCAAGGAGTATGTCGGGGTATAAGTTGCGTAAAATTCTCGGCAATAGCTTGGTGCCGCGACGAGAAATATCCAATGGGGTCATGTATCCGCTACTGCGTAAGCTCGAAGATGACGGTTATATTATTCAGTCTGCGGATCCTGACAGTGCCCGCGGTGAAAAAACCGCACACATAACGGACCGTGGTCGGGAACACTTTCAAGAGATGATGTCCGCACCCGTGGTGGCTGATGGTAAGCGTGAATCAGTGTATCGATTTAAAATTCGTGCGTTTGGTGAGATTCAGCCGGACGTACAGATAGAAATTCTGGATGCCTTTGCCGATACCGTTCAGCAAGATTTAGATGAATTTATTCGTTCACGTAATCATCTACAGCAAAAGCTCCACGTTGATGAGTCCCGCGCCGAACATTTGGAATGGACTATTCAAACTTTAGACTTGAGTATTGCGCTATCTGAGACTAAGCAACGGTGGATTGCTGGTTGTCGGCGCAAAATTGCACTCGCAGTAAAGAAGGAAAATTAATTATGGATAATGGTACAAATAAACATCCTCACCGCTGGTTGGCCCTAACGGCAATGAGCTTAGGCACGTTCATGGGGCTACTTGACGTCACGGTTGTTAATGTCGCGTTGCCGACCATGGTGCGGCAGTTTAACACAACGTTTACGAGTCTACAGTGGGTATTGAACGCGTACACCTTGGTTTATGCGGTCTCACTAATGATTATGTCTAAATTGGGGGATATGTACGGACGCAAGAAAATATTTTTGGGTTCGCTCATTCTATTTGTCGTTGCGTCCGCTGTTAACGGGATGGCACCAAGTTTATTGGTCCTCGATATCGGTCGTGGCGTGCAGGCCATCGGGGGTGCGGGGATGAACTCGCTCGCCATGGCGCTGGTGGCGTCAAACTTTGAGGGGCGCCAGCGCGGTACCGCTTTGGGTATTCTGGGGTCGGTCATTGGGATATCCTCAGCTTCGGGACCGTTAATCGGGGGCTATTTAGTTGAACACTTTGGCTGGCCATCGATTTTCTACGTTAACGTTCCTGTGGGCATCATTACGGTCATCATGACCATCATTTTTGTGCAGGAAACGCCGAGTTACGGTAAAAACGAACGCGTTGATCTATGGGGGATGGTATTGTCAGCCGCCGGTTTGTTTAGCCTAATCTACGGGTTGATTACCAAGGAATCCCATCCGCACTGGTCGTGGCTGGAACTTCAGGTTAGTGGCTGGTTGGTTGCCGGTCTAGTGTTGCTCGTGATTTTTGTGGTGGTTGAGAGTCGTTTGGAACAACCGATGATGAACGTGGCGTTCTTCAAGAAGCCGCATTTTATCGGTACGGTGGTCGTGGCCTTCGCTTTGGGGGCGGGTATATACTCGTTCAACACGTTCCTGACCGCATTGATGCAGAACTACATTGGTTATTCGGCGTTTGATACCGGAGTGCGTCAGTTGACCATCAGTATCTGGTCCCTAATTCTGGGACCACTAACGGGTATCTTAGGGGCAAAGTTCCCCAAGAAGCGGCTGATTGGGTTCAGTCTGCTAGTGGGGGCGATGGGCTTCCTGGTGATTGCGAACGCTGTTGGTCCGCAGGTCAGCTTTGCCAACCTGTGGCCGGGGATGATTCTAATTGGGATTACCAATGGTATGGTTAACCCGCTACTGAATACCGCGGGCATGGAGGGCGTCGCTCCGCAAGAAATGGGGATGGCGTCGGGGCTGCTCAACGTCTTTCGCCAATTAGGTACCACGGTCGGGGTTGTCGGCTTCGGTCTGGTGCAGGACACACGCTACGAGCAGTATCTGAGTGCGCACCTAAGTAGCACTGGTATGCCCGCAAAGATGGCGGACGGGATCCATTCGGCCTTGGTGACGGCCGGGCCGTTCTCGGGGCATAGTATTGCGTGGTCCGCACAGCTCGCCAAGACACCCTTTGCCCACGCGGTGCGGCAGGTGGTGATTCGGGCGTACGACCGGGGGATGTCTGCCGTTGCCCTTTGTGCTGCTGTTGTGGTGGTCATTGGGAGTGTTGCGGCGTTGGCATTGATGCGGAATCAGGTTTCTGCGGATGCGCAGACTGATGATTAACGTGTGGCTGGATGGCGGGCAGGTCAATTGCCTGCTGTGATAAGTCGTTTTACGTTGATAGTTTCAGGGGCAGCACCTTACTTTGCTGGTTCAATTAGGGGATAACATTAGTATACCGAACGTACGTTCGATTGACGTGTTTAAAAACGTACGGTTTGAATACGAATACTGATTTGTTAGTACTTGTCAACGATTCCAGTGGACTCAATTTGCAAAGGCCCGTGGCAATTTGGTGTTTAACCGGAAAAATTACCGCAAGATGATTAAAAGCTCCCCAGTTATCGGTTAGGTCTGATAACTGGGGAGCTTTTAATTTGCGTTGGTTGACGCTTTAGTGCTGATTTTTACGTGGACGTTGGGGATGTTCGTGTGGTTGGCGCCGCTGGTCAAACCAACGTTGCATTCTTTGCGCCATGCGTTGTTCGATTTTCGCCTTTTGTTCCGGCGTCATGTCAGCGAACCGCTGGTAAAACTGGCGCTGCACGCTAGGATCAACGTTCTGGTCGAGCCACGACGAGACGTTTTGCGGCACGGCACCTTCATCCGCGGTTGGTGGAGTGACTGGCGTAGCGTCGTCCGGGTTGGCAGTGGTAGCTTGCGCGACTTTGCGGTTACCCGTTTCCGTCGTGTCATCGGTATCCGCCGACTGGCGCGCGTTGCGCCAAAACTCACGTTGAGCCTTGCGAAAATCGCGGAGGTCGGTCCCAGACAGTTTGGTGAAGTCGCGTTGCTGTTCCTCAGGCAGGGCGGCCACATCGTACATTTCCTGGCGCGCGGAACTGTTGAGCAAAAACATGACGACCGGATAGGCCAGGAACACGAACAGTGACAGCTCCGGTTGGATAAACGCCATGATCAGGGCAGCAAAGCTGAGTCCATCCATAATCAGGTTGCTGTTGCCATAAATCTTCTGGTAGACGTTGCGCATCTCCTTGGCCTCGGTGTATTGCAGGTGGATAATCGCCTTTGCCAGGTAGCGGAAGAGGATGTTCACCACTAACTGCAGGACACCATAAAGTAGCACCGTGATACGGGTGGTGTTGCTGGCCATCATGTTGGTCAACAGCGGCATCAATGATAGTGGCATCAGGAACAGCATGTCCAAAATAATGATGCGGTAGGTCATGGTGCTGATTTCACTGAACGCGGTGCCGTGCTGATACCACATGTTGGCGATAAAAATAAAACTGATAAAGTACACGCCCACTGATTTGCCCAACTGCATGTAGTTAGTTAGTGAATCGTGTAGCACCGGGGGGATGTCCAAAACCATAATGGTAATGATGATGGCGATAATCGCGTCGCTAAAGGCGTCCAGACGGTTTTTGAGTTTTTCCATCGTGTGACCTCGTATTTACTTAATGGTGTTATTTTAGGCGTAAATGGGGGGATGTACAAGTGAGCGATGGCTATTTGGTAATGCACTAAAGTAGAAAGCAAGGATATAGCGAGATTACTGGGTGGGTACGTGTCTAATTAATGACACGTGTAAAGGCACGTGCTAAAATTCATTGAGGAGAGTTTTGCCAATTGGACTCACGCAGGTTAATTAAGATGCTGAAAAGTAAAGGCTGGTACGAGGATTATTCTACGGGTAATCACCGTTACTTTAAGCATCCGTCTCTTCCAAGCAAGGTGACAGTGCCCCATCCGCGAAAAGATATTCCCAAGGGTACTTTGAATACGATTTTGAAGCAGGTACATTTGCGTTAACGTAGTCAAAGAGGAAGGAAGAATTTCTAATGCGATGTATATACTTTGCGGATTTTGTTAAGAACGAACAGGGCCAGTTTGAAGTTACGTTTCCTGATTTGGCGCCAAATGTGGCCACATACGGTAATAACCTTGCGGAGGCGTTGCATATGGCCAACGACGCGTTGAGCGGTTACCTGGTTGTGATGGAGGACGATGGCGATCGGTTACCACCAGCGAGCGATGCTGAAACACTGCTGCCCGCGGCTCAGGGTCTACTCGTGCCAATTGAAGTGGATACGCGAATTACCCGTGAACGTGATGCAAATCGGAGCGTGAAGAAGACACTCACGATTCCGGCATACCTCAACGATTTGGGGATGGAGCAAAAGATCAACTTTTCGCTCACGTTGACCGAAGCACTGAAGGAGCGGCTGCTGGGGTGAGCAGATAGACCCAAAGTGGTGGTGTTGTTTTCCACCCATGAAAACAATTTCAAAATCATTGGTATACACCCTTGCATTCGCTTACAAAAAGTGTAAAATAGTGTCTTGTAAACGTTTTTAAACAGACAAACAAGTTTTGCTGACGCATCATGAGGACTCCCTGTTCACCGGCTGGGGGCCCTTTTTTGTTACCGTACAGTTTCTAACCGCGAGCCTCCACTATCTACAAAAAAGGCGCCACAACCACCAAGGTTGTAGCGCCGCTTTGTATCCTCAAAGCTTATGCGAGCTGTACGCCTGCTTCCAGCGTATTATCCAATTTGTAGATGCGCTCGATGTCGATGATCACCACGGCAGCACGTGGGAACCGTTCAAAGATTTTGGTTTTACCCAGAATGTCGTTGGCTAGGTCGTCGCCCTCGTGAATGTGTGCCGTACCCTCAAACCGGAAGCCCTTCTGCGCGTCGCGATCGACTACCGCTACCGCCGCCATGTGGTTATTGGTGAGGTTGTCGAATGCCTGGCGGAAGGTGTGCTCAAAGTAGATTAAGTGTGAATCGTCGTAGACGTGCAACGAACCCTTAGGGCCAACCTGGGGCTTGCCGTCCACACCGGTAGTTGCGAGGAAGGACAGCTGAGTGCCCAGCATGTTTTTCATGTCTTCTGTAAGATTTGCCATTTTGAAAATCTCCCATCTGCAGTTTTAGTGTACATCTGCTTATCTTTAGTAAGCATATCGTTGGGCGGTGACTTTGTCAATCTTATGGCGTAATCAAAATGCAATTAACCGTCCGACGCGTCAATTATTGCAAGCAACAATACTACTTTGCGTCCGTCGACATTCCCCGGCCGCGCATGCGGCGCACCCGAATGAGGACCACCACGAGTCCTAGGGCCGACAGCACGGTGCTGCCCCAGAAGACGTTGGCGAATGCACCTAGGAAGTTGCCGGTCTGCGGCGTGATGCGCGCCACGCCGGGCAGCTGTGCGAACAGGATGACGGCACCAAACGTCATGCCGACAGTCATCCCCAGCGTCCGTGCAAAGGAGTTCAGGGAGCCAGCCACACCACCCAACGTCCGCGGTACCGTGTCCATCGTCAGCGCGTTGTTCGGCGACAGGAACGCGCCCATGCCCACACCGTTTAGGATGATCGGCCACAGGATGGCCCACCAGTTATTCGTGGGTGGATACAGCGCGTATCCGGCCTGAGACACAATCAGCACAATCAATCCCACCAGCGTCAGCCAGTAACGGTTCCAGTGGTCTGCGAGGTAGCCCGCGATGGGCGTTACCAGCAACATCGTCGCGCTTTGGCCCATCATGATGATGCCGCTGAGGAAGGGGCTGACACCCAGGAAACTTTGCAGGTAGAACGGTAGGAGGATGTTCGACACCGCGTTCACCAACATCACGATGAGCAGCGTACCAACCGAGATTAGGTAGTCCGGGTTGTGCAGAAGCTGCGGGTCAATCCACGGCGACTTTGCGTGGTCATCCTGCATGAACGAGAACACCGTCAAAACGGCCCCAATTGCCATGCCAATCCAGGCGACCACGCGCCAGCCCGGTGCTTGGACCATGGCACCACCAACAAAGAAGAAGATGATGCCGGCAGTGAAAAGGTTCTGCCCGGTCCAGTTGGCGGTGCCCCAAATGGTCCGTAGCCGGTCGCGTTGCGGAATCTGCGGCTGGAGCACGCGCCAACCAATCAGCAGAATGACCGCGCCAAGCGGAACGTTCATCAGGTAAATCCAGCGCCAGGACAGCGCGCTAATGAGCAGCCCACCCACGGCCGGTCCCGAGATAGAGCCCACCGATGTGAACATCGAAATGGCGGCTAAGGCTTCGGCACGGGTGGAGCTCGGGAAGTTATCACTCACGATGCCCATCCCGTTTGCCATGGTCATGGCAATCCCGACAGCCTGAATCACCCGGCCGATCAGCAGAATGATGAAGTCTGGTGCGAGTCCCGCAATCAGCGATCCAACGACGAAAATGACGCCGCCGGCAAAGAAGACACTGCGCTTGGACAGCAGGTCACCGATATGACCGAACATCACCAGCAAAATGGTACTGGTAACCAACCCAATAGTGACCGCCCAGGTTGCGATGCTGTTACTGATGCCAAAGTCGCGGGAGAGCACGGGCAACGCGAGCGTCAGGCTGGAGCCCGACAAACTGGTGAGCAGGGAAATGAGCCCCAACACCATCACGGTTTGCCACTGCGATTTATTCTTCTGCATTTTACCCACCTCCAAAGTTGATGATTTAATTCTGTGTGGTCTCTAGCTCACTCAGTAAGGCCGCTTGCTGTGGCGGCAATTGGCCGTCCGCCATCGGTCCCACGTTGAGCAGCAGGCGTCCCTTTTGCGGGGTCACCTGCTTGATTAACGCCCGTACCTGATCAGCAGTAATGCTGTCTTCCGGCCGGCTCATGCGGTTGTACCCAAAGCTCTTGTCGATGCCGCGGGTGACCTCAAAGTAGTCGTCGCCACCCTGCCAGTCGGTATTATACTCCAGCGTGCGGTAATCGTAGTGGGCGGGCGGAATTCCCGCGCCACCTTTGCTTTCGCGACGCTGCAAGTAGCGCGATCCGAGATCAATGGCGGCACGACCGAGCGGGTTGTGCAACCAGTTAGGGTAACTGTTCCACCGGTCGTTAATCACACCCTGCGGCACGGCCTCGTAGAAGTACGCGAACAGCTCGGGCAGCCGCTTGTCCGTCGGGTAGCCAATGTCATTCCAGAGGATGTCGGGGTGGTACCGGTCGATCAACTCGTGCCACTGGTCCCAAACGTAATTGAGGTACGTTGGGCTGGTGTCATAGCCTAGAACAAGGTCGCCCGCATCGCGAATGGGCCGCGTTTGGAACGTCCAGTCGAGCAACGACGAGTAATATACACCGAACCGCATCCCGCGACTGCGCACCGCCTGCGCGAGTTGCCCGACGAAGTCAAAGTCGAGGTGGTAATCCGGCCGTTTCGGGTTGCGTACGTTGCTATCGTACATGACAAAGCCGTCATGGTGTTTGGTTACGACGACTACATACTGCGCGCCGGCCGCCGCAAACTGGTCGGCCCACGCGTCGACGTCCACGTTACGCGCCGCGGCTTTGAAGTCGTCCGCCAGGTCCAGATAGGTGCGGTTGCCGTAGCGCTCTTGGTGGTAACGGGTCACCGCGCTCCCGCGTGTGCGCATGCCGTTGAGGTACCACTCGGCGTACGGCTGGTTGGCGTACAGGTAGCGGAGCGAATGGTGCTTGACGATGGTACCAAAATCGCCGACGTCGGTGGGGGCAAAGGCGGGAACGGAATACGGGCCCCAGTGAATGAAAATACCAAAGTCAGTGCGTGTAAACCACTTTGGCAGTGGTGCGTTACGGGTCGTCATGTGCGATCACCTCCGTAATGACGGGATATCTGGGCTTCTGCGGTGGCGCGATCCAGTTTGCCCGCGTTCACATCGGCCATGAGTTGGACGTCATGGTCGTTTAGGTGGTAGCGCGAGTACGGAATCAGCGCGAGGGCGTAACCAATGCCGGGGATGAGGGTGGCCGTCAGCCACAGTCCCTGCAGGGCGACGGACGACTGGGTGATGTGTTGGTGCGCCAATACGGCGAAGCTGCTCGCGTGGATCGGGGACCAGTGGAACGCTGCGAGGATGAACAGGCCCAGCGGTTGTGCCAGCGCCGTTAACTTACCAGCGTAGGACTGGATGGCGAACGCAATCCCCCGGGCATCGACGCCGGACGTGTAGGTGCCAAATTCCACCACATCGGGCGTGAACGTGAGGTTGAGCGTGAAGACAATCGCCATGGGAATCGCCCGTACGGCAACCAGCGCTAGGTACATCGGCAGGCTGGCCCGGCCAAAGAGGTACAGTAGGACGCTGGCGCCGACGAACCCGACGTTGCCCCAGAAGAAGAGGCGGAACTTATCGACACGCTTGAGGATTCGGCCCATCATGCTGGCAAAGATCAGCATCGGGATGGCAATAATCACCAGGGTGAGGCTGGAAACCAGCGCGCTGCCGAAGAAGTAGTACGACACGAACAGGTCGACGGCCGCGTACGTGAGTGATACGCCGCTAATGATGAAACCAATGTAGTAGCGGCGCAGGTACACGTTTTGTCGCAGGTAGTGCCACATGCCGGCGAGCGAGTATTTCTGCGTGGTGGTGACGGTCTTGACGCGTTCGCGGCCCGCAAAGCTGACGGGGACCATCGTGATGAGGATGATCAACGCCACGAGCAGGGCGGCCTGACTAAATGGTAGGCCCACGTTTTCGCTAATCAGGAAGGTGACCATCTGGCTAGTAACAAAGGTGCCGGCGAGCGCCAACATCCGCCCGCTAGACAGCACGGTGTTCCGTTCGTCCAGGTTGACCGTCATGCGCGTCACGAGGTTGTAGATGGGGATATCGCTCAGCGTGTACGAAGCGTCCCAGAGAATGTAGGCGAGCACGAACCACAGCATTTTACCCGCTGAACCCATGGCACCGGGGATTTGGAAGAGAATGATGGTGGCAATGGGGATGGCAAACATGGAGATGCGCAGCCACGGGAGGCTTTGGTGGCCGCTCTTGAAGTGGATGGTGTCAAAGAGGATGCCGAAAATCGTGTCGTTGACGGCATCCCACAACTTAACGAGGACCATCACAATGGCCACTTGGCCGAGGTCGAGGCCCACCAACATGAGGTAGGTTGTGAGGAAGCCGCTGAGCATGGAGTTAGCCATGCTTTGACCAAAGAAGTAGCTCCAAATACTGAAGCGTTCTGGTCGGGTAGACTGGTAGTTATTCATGGTTAGTCCTCCCTTCTGTGGAGTATGCGACGGTTGGCTAACCAGACGAGTGCGTCAACCTGCCACAGTTTGAGTGCCCCGCCGCTTTGTTGAGCAAGACGGATGATAGGTGAGTCGAGTACAGACAGGATGAAGAAACGTTCCTCCGGCGAGCCTGGGGCTGCATTGTCGTTCTTGATGAGTTGTTGCAGGACCACGTCCGCTACTTTGCGTGCCACCCGGGAATGCCGCCCGAGCGTACGGGGCGTGCTCATGCGGGTGTGTTCGCCCCGATGCTCGGGGTGCGTTGGCGTGACGGTCATGCCAGACAAGGCGGTAAAGTCCGCTACGGTGGCGTGGCCCTGAGGCTGGCGGTACCAGGCTGGAACGTCGGGCTGAACCCAGGCGGGGGCGTCAACGGTCACGGTGAAGTCCGCAACAATATCGGTACTGCTGGTGCCCACGAAGACGCGCCAGTCGCCCGGTACGGCGCGGAACGTTTGGTGATTCTCGTCCCAGCGCATGAAGGCCCGAGCCGGAATATCAATTGTTAGCGTGTCCTCTTCGTGCGGTTCCAGCCAGACCTTTTTGAACGCTGCTAACGCCTTAACGGGGGCGAGTTGCGCCTGGTCGGCCTGACCCACGTAAATCTGCACCGTTTCGGCACCACGACGTTCGCCCTGATTAGCGACGGTAATAGTCACTGTGCGGTCAAGTGCATCGTCAGTAGCGCTGGTGGCGTCAATGGTACCGTGGTTGAGCGTGAAGTTGGTGTAACTGAGGCCAAAGCCAAAGGGGAACGCAACCGGCACCTGTGCCTTGTCGTAGTAGCGGTAGCCCACGTACAGGCTTTCGGCGTACGGAATAGCGAGTGCGTCCGGCTGGCTAAAGTACGGTGCGGCGGGAACGTCGGCAGCGTGCAGCGGGTAGGTTTCGGCTAGTTTGCCGGATGGGTTGACGTCGCCGAAGAGGATGCGGCTCGCCGCGGTTCCGACGGCTTCACCACCCAGGTAGAGCTGGATGATGCCATCGACTTTGTCCGCCCACGGCATGCTGACGGGAGCGCCACCAACCAGGACGACAATCAGGCGTTGCGTAACTGGTGCCAACGCAGCAATGAGGGCGTTTTGGTTATCGGGTAGGTTGAGGTTCTCGCGGTCAAAGCCTTCCGACTCCGCCGTGCTGGGCAGGCCGGCGACCACAACCGTCGTCGTGGCGTCCATCGCCGCCTCGGTGGCTGCGGCCACGAGTTGGGCGTCATGTTGCTCACTCCCTAGTTCGTAGCCACGGACGAAGTTGTAGGCGTGGTGCTGCTCGTCGAGACCGGCGAGGATACTGGTGGGCGTGGCGTTGATGTGCGAGGAGCCGGCCCCCTGGTAGCGGGTATGCTCAGCCAAGTCGCCGACTAGCAGTAGTGAGTCGTCGGGATTGAGTGGCAGGGCATCGTCGCGGTTTTGCAACAGCACGGCTGCGTGTTCCTCAATCCGCTGTGCTAGTGCGTGGTGGGCGGCCATCATCGCTTCGGGGTCGGTGGTGCCGGCCGGGCGTTGGCGGTTGGCGAGCGCACTAATGCGGGTAGTGGTGGCGTCCAGACGGTCTTGCTGCAATTGGCCCTGGGCGAGTGCTCGGTTGGCCTCGGCATCAAAGATGTGGTTGGAACTCGGCATCTCGATGTCCGTCCCGGCGTTGATGGCCGCGACTTTGTCGTTCAGGCCACCCCAATCGGTGACCACCGCACCTTTGAACCCCCATTGCTGCCGCAAAACGGTATCGATGAGGTAGCGGTGGTCGCTCATGAAGTGACCGTTGACCTGGTTGTAGGCGGTCATGACGGTTTCCGGCTGGGCCTGTGTGACTGCCAAGCGGAAGGCCTCCAGGTACACCTCGTGCAGGGTGACGGGGTCGATGAGCGCGTCATAACGGAGGCGGTCACGTTCCTGACTGTTACCGGCAAAGTGCTTGAGGCTGGCGCCCGTGCCGGTCGATTGCAGCCCGCGAATCCAGGCTGCCCCCATGGCACCGGCCAGCAGCAGGTCCTCGGAGAAGTATTCAAAGTTGCGGCCGCCTAACGGGCTACGCTTAACGTTGATGCCTGGTCCCAAGACAACGTCGATATTGTAGCGACGGGCTTCCTCACCGATTGCCGCACCCATCGCACGCAGGAGCTCAGGGTCCCAGGTGTTAGCTGCGGCGCTAGCGGTGGGAAAGGCAGTAGCGGGGACGCTGGCGTTCAGACCGAGGTGGTCAGCGGCTGCGTCCTGAAAGCGGAGTCCGTGGGGGCCGTCGCTAAAGCGGATACTGGGGATGCCCGGCACGCTTTCAGTGGTCCAGAAGTCGTGGCCGGAAGTGAGGTTAATTTGTTGTTGCGGAGTTAGTTTAGTCATCGTTTTTTCGTCCTTTCCGTTAATCGGACACTTGTTGGGCATCTGGGGCAAAAAACGTTCGATTGTACACCAAACGGGGGTGCAACAAATCGTTACACCCCCGTAGTACGCGTTACGTCGCGTTCCCAGCGACTACATTTTACGCTTCTAGGGAGATGAAGTCGCCCGCAGCGAACATGGTTTTGACAAAGTCGGGTACGGTGTCCGTCCGGTTCCAGTCGCGTTGCCATTCGCAGGCGAGCTGGGCGTTGGTGGTGAGCTCAGCGCCGGCCTGTTCCATCCGCCGGAGTGCGGTTTCGTGCGCAACTTTGCTCGTGCCACCGACCGCGTCGACAACGGGGTGTACTGAGTAGCCTTCCCGCAGTGCGTCGAGTGCGGGGAAGGTCAGACAGGCCTCGGTCCACAGGGCGGCCATCACCAGGTGCTTGCGGCCGGTAGCCTTAACGGCCTCGACAAAGTCGCCGTCTTCCCACGCGTTGATGTTCGTCCGGTCGATGGACGGAATGTCCCCGAGGACGCGCTTCAGGTAGGGCACGGTGTCCTTGTTACGACCAGTGGCCACGTTAACCGTGGACAGCACTATGGGCACGTGGTAAATCTGGGCCAACTGAATGGTCATTGCCACGTTCCGCAGCAGGGTCGGGTGAGCGATGGACTGAATTGATTGAATTTGGGTTGCCTGGTAGTCAATTACTAACAACGCACTATTCTCTGGTGTTAACAGAGCATCCGTGACGGGGTCACGACGAGCTAAACTAGTCATAAGAAAGCGCCTCCAAATTATTTGATAACTAGATTGTAAACTTACTTACCAAAAATAACAAGTGCCTGTGTTAACTATTTACCCACCTATGCCGCGCGTGCACGTAAATTGGTTTTGTGCGTGCCCGTATAATCCGACCGTGTACAATAACAACAGGTGTCGGAGTGGGGTGGTTGGTGGGAACACGCGGGTGGCCTTTGGGACTGCGGCTTACGTGTCCTGCGCCGTAGTGGGTGACGGCAGCGTTGGTCGGACCGGTGAGCTGCGGCTTTCGTGGGGTGCTCC